>JAGQOS010000195.1 GCA_020427265.1 Planctomycetales bacterium | reverse complement strand
CATGAGTTTTGGTGCACTCAGCGGTCCAGCGATCGAAGCGATCAACCGCGGCGCACATTTGGCGGACTGCTTGCACAATACCGGCGAAGGCGCAGCTTCACCCTATCATCGCCACGGCGGTGAGCTGATTTGGCAGATCGGCACTTCGTACTTCGGCTGCCGTGACGAGCGGGGAAACTTTTCCCTGCCCAAATTGCTAGAAGCGGTTGATCGAGATCCCGTGCGCGCCATCGAAATTAAGTTGAGCCAAGGTGCAAAACCGGGCGTTGGTGGCATGCTGCCCGGGGCAAAAGTAACAGCCGAAATTGCCGCAACGCGCGGTATTCCCGTTGGCAGGGACTGCGCCAGCCCGTCGGTGCATCGTGAGTTCTCCAACGCCGACGAGTTGCTCGACTTCGTCGAGAGCATCGCCAGCGAAACCGGTTTGCCTGTGGGCATCAAATCGGCCATCGGCGAGATTCGCTTCTGGCGCGATCTGGCCCGACTCATGGCGGCGACGGATCGGGGAGTTGACTTTATCACCGTCGACGGTGGTGAAGGGGGCACTGGCGCCGCGCCGCTCGTTTTCACGGACCATGTCGGCTTGCCGTTTAAGATTGGTTTTACGCGTGTTTACCGCGAGTTCGTCGAGGCCGGCATCCACGACCAGGTGGTATTTGTCGGTTCCGGAAAACTTGGCTTTCCGGAAACCGCGTTGCTGGCGATGTCTTTGGGTTGCGACCTCATCGCAGTCGCGCGCGAGGCAATGATGTCGATCGGTTGCATCCAAGCACAGAAATGCCACACGGGACATTGTCCGGCAGGCATCGCCACGCAAAATAAATGGCTAATGCACGGCCTAGATCCGACTCTAAAATCGGCACGGTTGGCGAACTATGTCGTCACCTTGCGGCGCGAGCTGCTGCGATTAGCCCGAAGTTGTGGTCATCCGCACCCGGCCCTTGTGCCTGCCGATTGTCTTGAGATCCTCGACGGTCAGCACCATGGTCGCACGGCGGCTGATTTGTTTTCGTATCTCGACGGCTGGGGGCTTCCGAATGCCGAAGAACAAGAGCAGATTCGCTATCTAATGTCGCTTGCCCCGGCGGAGCGAAATTCGATACTCACTTCGACTGAAAACATGACCGTTGCCGGTTGAGGCAGGGAATATCGGCCATCGATTTCGAGTCCAGTCGGTTACGGCCGGCTGATCCGTACCGCCTGTAGCACGCGGTGGTCGTCGCCCCAATTGTGCGCCCAGACGACATTACCTTGCCCGTCCGTCTTAAGATCGGACCGAGCCGAGGCGCGAACCGGCAGCACCTCCGTCGAACCGACGGGCTGCGCATTGGCGTCGTAAAGCTGGAACTTGCGGTTCCAGCGTCCATCTTCGAGCCACGAGACCAGCAACTGGTCATCGCCATAGCGGGCAATCTTGACATTCACTTGGTCGACGTCGCAATCTTCCAGGTATTTGTGAACCTGTTGGTCGTGAGGTTCTTCTTGGCCGAAGTCCGCTAGAGCAACGCCCCAGTTCCGACGCCCTCCCTGTTTGCTTGAAAACGCGACAAACATTCGATCTCGCAACGCAACCATTCCGCCGATACGTCCGCCTGTTCCGCCGCTAAAATCACCCCAAACATACGATACGCGTTTGCGATTGTGATTGAAAAATAGTCCCGTGCCCGGATAAGCGTCGGAAAGCGCCAGCGGCATGAATCGACGCCCGGCGAGCGCCAGTCGCATGTCGATACTATGGCTTACACCCCAACTCCATCCGCCGGGAAGAATATCGCCATTGGGGTCGATGTAAACAAAAGCGTCTCCTTCGTGCCCACCGCGATGCACGGCGAAATACGCCGCGTAGGTTTCGCCATTCCAAGCGAGGCTGCCCCAGTGAATCTCGCGGCACCAATTCGACGCGAGCCGCTCCTCAAAAACTGTTTCTTCGCCGCGCAATCGATAAAGAAACATGCCGCCATCGCGCAGCACAAGAACGGCGGAGCCGTCGTCGTGCGCGACCAGATCACGAAGCAAGCCTCGCGGAATAGTCATGTCGACTCCGCATCGCTTGCGTTGCTCATCAACCGGCGTAATGTGGATTTTTCCGTCCGTGTCAGTCCAGCCGATCTTCGCGCCACCATCAGGCTGAGGCGAGAGAATCACGGGGCGCAGTCCCTGTCCGTTCCAGAAGCTCGACGGATTGTCGTAGCCGGCGCCGAGGTCGACCTCAGCATCGACCGGAACGTTTACGACAGTAAGACTCTGAGTCAGGGGCCCTGAACTTACTGGCCTCTGAGTCACCTGCGGCAAAGCGTCCGCAGAACTGTTCGACGACGCAATGTCGGCTGAAATTGCTGCCTGACTGATACCAAAGTACATAATTCCTATAACAAGTGAGCGAACGAAGATGCAACTCATAGCGGGACTCCATTTCTCGAAATAACAATCCATCGACAATTAAGAAACATCGCATCGAACAGCGCAAGGCCCTACGCGAGCAAAACACAGGGGCTTCCGCAAGAACAAAACCGCAGGAAGGAAAATTATTGAGGCGGGGTCAGTGGCCAGCGTGTTGGAGAACGAAAGCCGGTTTGCTGGAGGAGAAAATTAACACTTTGTGCCTCGGCGTGCTAGCCCCGCCAATCGGTGGGGCGACTAGCCACACCCAGCGCAGAAGGAGTCCGTTTCCCACGCGAATCATTCGCCCAATACCACAACCTATCGAACAGCAGAGGAAGCGTTGTTTCGTCGCCTCGGCATTAGAACGCCGCACAGTTAGATCGCTCTGCTCGTCGCGAGGGTTAAACGCCGTCAGCCTCGAGCTCCGCAAGCCATGCGTCGATTGCCGTACGCCTTTGTTTGTCGGTTCCGCGCACTAGCGCCGCCGCGCGTTCGGCGCCGAGCACTCGGGTTGCCTCGGCGAGTGCTTCTTCGTCGGTCCAAATTCCCTTGGCTTGGAAATAGCGGATTTCGAGCAGCGTCTGACGTTGGATCTTTTTGTCGAGCCATTTGTCGACGCGTTGATGCGCCTCGGTTGCGTCAACATTGGGTGGTGGCTCAAGTGCGAAGTGCTTATCGAGTTCCTTCGCGGCATAGTTCGCAAACTGATCGGCTAGGTCAATACCCGAGGCACGCGCCGCGGCGACTTTGCTCGAACGCATCCCCTGCGACGTCCAGACGACCTCGCCGGTAACGACATCGACCGCGCGTAGACGCAATTCGACATCGGTCTTGCGTGACAGCCCGGCAATTTTTGTGCTGAGCGTCGCCATCACGAAGGCGTCGAGCCCGAGGTCGCTCGCGGCCTGGCGAAATTGAGCGTACGTGCCCCCGCCGAACGTTATGTCGCGCAGCATGGAATTCTCAGTTTGCATCCAAGCGCCATAGCGTCCCTCCTCCTGCCCTTGTCGCAAGTGCTCGGCGATCCGGTCGCCAATCGATCCGAGATGCGGTCGTAAATCATTGAGCGTATCGATTTTCGGCTGGACAGCTTTATCGTCGAGATACACGCCAATCCCCCAACGCGTGCCGACAGTGAGCCGCTCTGCGCCGGGTTGATAGCGAACTCGGTGCACGAGTTGCTCAGGTTCCGAGGCGAGGACGTCGAGCCAGCAATCATGAAAGTACTGGCGACTCGCGCTTTTGAAGCTGGCCATTTCCTGTGGCGACGGCCGAGGATTTGTTGGCGCCGCCGGTGTCGGCCGCGTCGGCGTTGGGTTCGTGGCGACAGAACTCGGCTGCGGGGTCGAAGGAGCCGGCCGCGGAATATCTGGCGAACGAGGGGAGGCCGGCGCGGTCGGCCTCGTCGCAACTCCGGCGACTTGCGATTTCCAACTCTCGGCGGTCGCGTCGGCAATCACGCCGGGCTCCAAGCTTGCACCTGGCCCGAGATAGGTTTGCAACCAATCGATGGCGCGAGGCGTCCATTTCGACAGGAGCAACTGGCCGTGCCCGCCCCGCTCGTCGAGTTCCAGCGTCAGGCGACGGCGCCGGGACTGGAATCGTTCTTTCGCCGCCAACGAATGCTGCACCGGAACGATCGAGTCGTCGTGCGCGTGAAACAGGAGCACGGGACACTGGATTGAATCTTCGCGATTCTTAGGCGAAAAGCGTGTCAGGTAATCGTCGATTTGCGGGAGAACCTGACGCATGTCGGCGATGTGATCGCGAGTGGAGAGTTCGCAGTCGATCGGTGCGGCATAGGCGACACATGCTTTGATCCGTGGATCGTTGGCGGCGAGCAACAGCGCCTGCCGTCCGGCCGAACTGTGGCCGAACGTGGCCAAGCGTTCGGGATCGATGATCGGAATCTCGGTCAGCGCGTAGTGTATCGCGTTTCTCGCGTTGACCAAGCCGGCGTGCGCCCGGTAGCACTGCTCGTAGGCCGTTCGAAATTGGGCGTCTGTCGCGTGCTCTGGCGAGGCAAGCGGCCCGTCGACCTCGTAGGCGATTACGGCATAACCGGCGCGCACGTATGGCAAATGTTCGGAATAATCGGCGCTGGAAAGCGCCATGCCAGTGAACGAGGTTGCGCCGGCCGGCGCGGCGAACAGGCAGGCGAGCGAATGCTTTTCGTGCCTTCCGCTGGGCAGATAGATATAAAGCGTTCCTCGGCTACCCGGCACGCGCGCCGAACTGAGCAGCTGCGCGCGGATGAACGTCACGCCGGGTTCCATCTCGTAGCCGCGCCGCGGCGGTGTGAAACGCGGCAGCGGAATCGTATCGATCGGCTGGACGTCGATCGTCGTTTCAGAGGCCGGTGGCGGCACGACGGTGGTATGCGGAGGCGACGGAGCGCGTGAGGCCGCAGGTGCGGCGAAGCGCGGCTTACTCTTTGCGACCTTCGTCGATTTCTCGAGCCCTCGTGCGGATACGCCAAGCATCATGAAGCCCGCAAAGAAGATTGGAGTCAGCCCCAAACTAAATAGGTACGGCCGCTGCATTTCGTCCCAGCGAGTGATGTAGTAGTAGATCGCGTAGAAGGGAACGAAGAAGTACATTACCAGGCACGTGATGCTCTCTTCGATCAATGCCGAAATGATCCAAAACGTCGCGATCAGGAAGCCAACGACCGCCGAAAACGCGAACAACGCGCCGACTGCCCATTGTAAGGTCGGCGAGAACGCCGTAATTTTCGCCATGAGAATAGAAAGACCGATCGAAATCGGGGCTACTGCGATTGGCCCCAGGAAGACGAACAATATGGGGACCAGCAGCGAATCCTCGTCGCGCTTCCTCGTCTCGGGCGGCGCCTCGTACTCGAGTTCCGGGAGGACCGGCTGGCGTTTCTCCTGGATCTTGAGCAGCTTGCGCTCTTGCTCGCGCTTCTGTTCGGCGGCGAGTTCCTTGGCGAACCAGTCTTCTTGCCGAGGAGGTGCCGCATGGTCGTGCGGTTCCACGACGACCATGGGTACGCGAATAGCTCCTTGGCAGGCAGGGCATTTGCCGTGTTTGCCAGCGCTCTCTAGCGGAGCACTGAATTGCTTTCCGCAGTGCTCGCAGGCTACTTCGATTCGCATGCGCGATGACCTCTGCCGGTACACTAAGCTACATCAACAGTGCCCCTAATTCGGGTAGCCATCATTGTAACTTGAGTGAGCGATGTGGTCCACGTCGCCGCAAACTGGATCTCACAACGCTATGCACCGACGAGCCTTGCGATTTCGGCGATCAACTCCGCTTCGTTAGGAAAGCTGCCTGTTTCGAGCTTGGAATAGATGAGTTCGCCGTCGAGCTCGATTTCGAATCGACCTCCGGATGACGGGACGAGCATGAATCCGGAAATCTTTTGTTTCAGACGAGGCAGCAGGTGGCTCGTTAGACTAACGGCCTGAGGTTCGTAGTTTCACATGGCGCAATAAGTAAGACGCAATTCCATCGATCGACCTCCTAAGCTTTTTTCTTTTTGGCGGACTTTTTCGTGGCCTTAGCGGCTTTCTTTTTCGCGCCGGCTGCTGTCGATTTGGTGCTGGCGGCTTTTTTCTTGGTGCGTTTCGAGCCGCCAAAGGCCTTTTCCCAGCCGTCGGAAAATTTTTGTGTGGAACCCACTCTTACAATGGTCACGGCAACTCCTTTACTGAATCATATGATCTGCACAATAAGACTATCGGATATTCGCCCGCCAGGATGAATACCCCTTATTTTTACGTGTTAGCTGAACAGTGAAATCGCGTCAAGTCCCGGGAACCAGCACGCCATTCAGAATCTTGGACCAATTTCTACCAGGCTGCTACAATTCGCTAGAGACAAAAGGGCGTGGATTTGGCGCCGACGCGAACGTCGTGAGCAACCGGCATGCACATGTCAGGATCGAAAACATCGCGGACGTTGTCGCTGCAGGCGATTCTCCTTGTATCGGCCGATCTAGCGGTGGTCTTTGCCTTCGTTGGAGCACGGCATCGCCAGCATCAGGCCCAGGATCTGGTGCGGGCGGAACTTGGCAGCGCTGGCGAGCGAATCGTGGTCAATGCTAGCGGCTCGATAACGGAAGTAAGCGTCCGCTCCCACGATTCGATTGCGCCTGGCCGCGAGTTTGCGCATCTCGCACATTTGCGTCGGCTCGATACGCTCGACTTGCGCGGCGCAGCGATCGACGATGCTGCGTTGGCCGACCTGGCTGCGATACGCCAACTCAGGCATCTTGATCTTTCCCAGACACCGATTACCGATGCCGGCGTTCGCCATCTGCTCAGCCTGACCGAATTGCAATCGCTCAACCTTGGTGGAACTCGGGTGACGGACATCTCGCTTCGCTTGCTGTGCTCTCTTGGCAACTTGCGCGTGATCCATGTCGAGAATACATTAACCACGGCGTTGGGAGTCGAACAATTTAACCATTTGGCGCCAGATTGTGTTGTGCTATGCGATGTGCGATCGGCGCCAACGGGAAGTGCTCGTGTTGCGGCGGGGAGCACGGTTGCGAAGGCTTCGAAGCCGACGATTGCGAAGCAAGCTTCGAGCGAAAACCAGGCACCGGAACCGTTGATGATTTCCTTGCCTGCCGGCGCTGCCGATCGCGCACGCGAGTTGGAGCAGGACTTGCCAGCGGGGCGGACCGAAACGGAGTGATGCGCGCCGACGTTATTCGTCGTAGTTCGCGTAGTTGCGTCGTCGCGAACGGCGGCGATACTGTGGGCGAGGCGGACCGCCGTCGCCTTCGACGAACCAATAGCCGCCAAGAATACGGTAGAAAATCAAGATCAGAAATGCGCCGGCCGTGGCGACGACCATGCCAATTGGACTGATGGGAGAAATGCGTTGTCCTTCCCAAAAGAAGGCGAGCACGCCGCAACCGATGATGGCGCCGCCGATGCCCATGACCAACGTGGCAACCGCCCCGCCAGGATCGCGCCCTGGCATGACCGCTTTCGCGAGAAGGCCCACAACCGTGCCAAAGCCCACCCACACAAAGACCTCGTTGGCCCAAAGCTGAAAGGTCGAGGTGATTTGGGCTCCGTCCATGGCGCGCCATCCTTATCCAAGGGAAAAGCGGTTAGTCCAACCTACGGCCTTTGCGCAAAGGCAGGCCGTATTGAGTCTATCGGTTAGAGGAATGGCGAAATTTAGCCTGATTTCTACACGGTCTCCGGCGCCGGCCTAATCTAATCGCTGTCGACGTGCTAGCAAGCTTCAATTCGTCGAGTTCGTGATCGAACTGATGTCGATGACGTGCAACTGTCGTCCCTCGCCTTCAACCGGCGCATCGACACAAACAAGTCGGCCATCGCGACTGAGTCTCGGATGCGTGTCAACACGCCATTCGCCCGTGTAAACCTTGGAAAGATGAAAGCTGCCTAGGTCCACACGGCGGCCGCTCTCGATGTGATAGAGATGCGGCGTTTGCAAACGCTCTTTGCCCTGGGGGTAAGTGTCGTTGAGAATCCATTGGTTGCCAGGCAGATAACTAAGGTGTCCAGCAGGATCAAGTACACCATGACCAATTTCAACTACTTTACCCCCAACCCGATCTTCAAATAGAAAGTCACCCCAGTTCGGATTGCCGAGCCAATCCTTGGCCTGCGAAAGAATATGTTGAGGATCGCGCCAAATGAAATGCGAAGCGTAGCCGTTGGGAATGATGATGCGAATGTCGCTGCCGTCAACTTTTGCCGTAAACAACCGCGTTAGCCATTTGCCTGCGGGATACTTCCACCGGTGCAAGCCAATGAACCGCTGACCGTCCGGACTGATGAGCAGGTGATTGAAGTAATGCTTGATGCCGATCGTTTCGTTCGGAATTGGGCCACGACGCGCCAAGTCGGCAATCGATACAATCAATTTCGCATCGCCTGTCTCAAGATCGATTCGCCAAATTCCAGAATCGTCGGGCGCGAGATCG
>JAGQOS010000194.1 GCA_020427265.1 Planctomycetales bacterium | reverse complement strand
CCCGCCACCTCCTGGCTCTGCCCTCCATCTCAATTACCCGTCCTTCTTTGGAATCAGTGAAAGGAAGCGTTGTCCCATGCGCCAACGACTGTTGTTCCCGACCGCCCTGTTCGCGCTGGTGGCGTGTCTTGCGCCCGTCGCGCGTGCCAATGACTGTTGAGATGCCGGCCCTTGCGGCGCGCAAGACTGTTGTGCTACCTCTTGCGATTGCCTCGACTCGTGTGACATGGGTTGCGACGGCTGCGACGATTGCCGCCTGTTCGGCCATGTCATGCATTCGGACTACTGCTACAACGACTTCATTAGTCCGATGACGAACCCGGTCTTCTTCGAAGATCCGCGCACGCTGAGCGAAATCCGATTCATCTTCATCCACCACAATGTGCCCACGGCCGCCGGTGGCAACGACGTGCAACTCGTTGCGGCTCAGGTTCGCGCCGCCCTGACCGAGCGTCTTTCGCTTGTTGCCGCCAAAGATGGCTACATCATGTCGGACAACCCGTTCATCGAGGATGGCTGGGCCGACATCGCCGTTGGGCTGAAGTACAACCTCTATGCCGACCCGCACTCGCAAACGCTGTTGAGCGCGGGCGTCTCGTACGAACTGCCAGTGGGCAGCACGCGCTCGTTGCAGGGCAATGGCGACGGTGAATTCCATCTCTACGTGACCGGCGGTAAGCAACTCGGTTGCGACTGGCACTGGATCAGCGGCGCTGGCCTGCGTGTTCCCGCCGATAGCGGCGACGAAAGCCAGGTCTTCTACTGGTCGAACCATCTCGATCGCCGCTTGACCGACCGAACCTACTTCCTGGCCGAACTGAACTGGTACCACTGGGTCAACGAAGGTGAGCAAACCGCGTTGGCCGGCGTCGAAGGCGGCGACCTGTTCAATCTCGGTTCCACCGACGTGGCCGGTAACGACATCGTCACCGGTGCTTTCGGCCTGAAGTTCAAGCCGCGTTGCAACCAGGAACTCGGCGTCGCCTGGGAAGTGCCGCTGACCGACCGTCGCGATCTGCTCGACAACCGGCTGACCGTCGACTGGATCATCCGGTACTAGAATTCCCAACTCCAGGTGAAGGTTTGATCGTTTTCTCCACGAGCCGCTGTGGCGCCAAATTGGCGCTGCAGCGGCTTTTTCTATTTGGCGGTGAATTCTCACTGTCTTGCCGCCCCAATCTGGCGCCCCGCTCTTTCAGCCAACTCTATATGGACGCGAATCCGTTCTGCCTCCAGATGCTGACGTCGGAGGAAAGGCTGCTATCTAGGGCCTCGGTTGCGCAATCTCGCCAGATTGCCATTGGCTGCTTTCAACGCTAGAGGCTAAACTAGGCCTCATGTATCAAACGCCGAGCAATCCGAACGGGTTGAAAATCAACCGGTTCCGCTCGTGTGTTTGGGCAGCCATGGGATAAAACTGCGGCAGGGAGAAGCCGATGAGCAACTGGCCCTTGAGGTTCTTACACGCGAGCGACCTGCACTTGGAGCAGCCGCTACACGGCGTGACGGAGATTCCCGATTCGCTGCTGGAAAAGGCCATCGACGCCCCCTACCAGGCCGCCGAGCGTCTTGTGGATCAGGCCATCGAACTGGGAGTCGATTTTCTCGTACTCTCGGGCGATGTGATCAATACTCATCAAACGGGGCCGCGCGGCGTCGCCTTCTTTCGCGACCAGCTAGCACGTTTGACCGAACGCCGGATTGCTGTCTTCTGGCTGCCGGGGAAGGTTGATCCCGTGGGCAACTGGCCCACAGCGATTCCGCTGCCCGACGGCGTTCAGTTCTTTTCGGGTGATCGCGGCGAACAACTCGTTTATCGCCGCGAAGACGAACCGGCCGCGCGGATCGTCGGGCTCGGGCACGATGCTCACGGCCAGGTACAGGCCGACATGCTGCAGGCCGCCCAGGCCGACACGTTTACGATCGGTGTCGGTTACGGTCAAATCGATCGCACGTCGATCGATAAGTCGCGACTGGGCTATGTCGCTCTGGGCGGCGCGCATGAACGCGAGTTGATCAGCAGTCCGCCTCGCGCCGTGCAATACGCCGGCACGCACCAAGGCCGTTGTCCGAGCGAAACCGGCGCCCACGGCGCTACGTTGATCGATGTCGATGATCTCGGCAACGTGCGCACCAAGTTCATCGCCACCGACGTTTTGCGATGGCTTGAACGCACCGTGACGATCGAGGGCGCTGCCACGCGAGAGCGGATAGAAAACAAGCTTAGCGAAGCGATGCGGCACGCGCAGCAGAACGCCGAGGGCCGCGATTTGATGATCCGGTGGACGGTGGAAACTTCGCTCGAAGTCGCCCGCCGACTGCGACGCCGACATATTGAAAGCGATCTGCTCGCCTGGCTGCGCGAGGGCTTCAGCGGTTTGCCGGCTGCGTGGAGCGTTTCCGTAACGATCGAAGCGGGCGAGGCCATTCCGGAGCAATGGTACGACGAAGAAACGATTTTGGGCGACTATCTGCGCTTGGCGCACGAAGTCGATCAGAATCCTCGCCAACTGCTCGACCTTTCCGAGTATCTAGACGGTGATAACCGAGATGGAATCGTGGCCGCGGCCGCCAAGATCAAGGAGCCGGAATTGCGCCGTCGGGTGTTGGCGGAAGCCGTTAAATTAGGAGTCGATCTGCTAGCTGCAGATTCGGCCGGAGAAGAGTAAGGCCACACGTTTGTAGCGGCATGCGGATGCAAATAAAGAATAGTTAGCGGCTGTTACGGCCATGTCCAGTATTGGACGAGGAGTGATGCAACGATGAAGATCGCCCGGTTAAAGGTCGATGCTTATGGGGCGTGGACCGACTTGGAGTTGGCGGAACTTTCGCCCCAATTGACCGTATTTTACGGCGCCAACGAGGCAGGGAAGACCACGCTCCTGCAATTCATACGTGCAATACTCTACGGTTACGCAGCCTCGCCGCGGCAACGTTATGCTTCTACGGGCAGCGGCCGCAAACCGGAAGGTGCTCTCGACGTCCTCGTGCCGGGCGGGCGCTTTACGATCGGACGCGTCGGCAGGCGCGACGGCGACGACGAAGGCAAGGTATCCATTCGCGCTGCCGATGGCACGCCCCATCGTACGCATCAGCTTCATTCGTTGCTGTCGGATGTCGACGAGACGATCTTCAACAATGTCTTCGCCGTAGGCCTGCGCGAAATGCAGGAACTGGGCACGCTCAGCGACACCGACGCGGCGCACTGGCTCTACAGTCTGACGAGTGGCCTCGATCGCGTTTCGCTGGTCGACGTGATGCGGGAGCTTACGAAATCGCGGCGCCGCATCTATCCCGGCGAGCCGGGGCAAGCGGCGCAGATCACCAGGCTCGCCGAACGGCGCGATCGGCTCCACGAGCAAATGCACGACTTGGCGAGCCAGACCACACAATGGTCGCGGCTCGACGGGCAGGTGCAAGCGATCGATCGTCAGATTGAGCAACTCGAGCAGGCGAATCGCGAACTGACCGGCACGGCCCATTTGCTCGAAACGGGAATTAGTCTGCGTGAGCGGTGGGAGCGGCGCGAGACAATCATCGAGGAACTGCAACGCCTCGGCCCGGTCATGAAACTCGACGACGCTTCGATCGAACGCCTGGGTAAACTCGTGCAACAATTGCGCGAAGCGCAAAGCCAACGCGAGCAGATGCGCGGAGAGTATCAGTCGCTGCGGATGCAGTACCAGGGGATCGTCATGAACGAACCCTTGTGGCGCCAATTGCCGCGCATTGAAGCGCTCGCCGAGCAGGAAGATTGGATCCATTTTCTCGAAAATCGAACCGGCGAGTTGGAAGAGGAAATCGCTTCGCTCCAGGCCGAACAGGCGACCTTGAGCGCCCAGTTGGGAGTTTCGCCCGGGGCTACAGGCGGCGACCAGGAAGTTGAATTCAGCGACGAGGTGATGAGTTCGTTGCGCGGTCCCGCGCGTGCGGTTCAGGAAGCCAAGCAGCAACTCGCTGGCGCTGAAGAGTCGGCGAGCGATGCCCGCAACGTGGCCGCAGAACACCGAGCGGAGCGCGATGGCGAGGCGGTCGATCTGGCGACAGCGCTCGAAGAGGCGGGCCAGCGCGTGGCCATGTTGCGCCGGCGCATCGAAATCGACGAGAAGCTCGCGAAGATCCAGCGAGCTCACAAGGAACTGGATGAGGACAGCCAGGATTTGCTCGATCGCGAACTCGAACCTGTCTGGTTCACGGCCGTAATCGGCATCGGTTTAGCGCTCGCGGCGATGGTTTTCTTGTATGGGCAGCTTGTCGAAAGCTCGAAATCGATCTGGTTCGGCGCGCTGTTGGGCGCGAGCTGCGCCATCGCTTGGGTGATTCGACGCGTCTTTGATCAGTCGATGCGCGAAGAAATGGACGAGGTTCACGAGCAGCTAGCGGTCGTGGAGAAGCAAAAACGAAAGCTCGAATCGGAGCGCGAAACGATCGACGTCGAGTTGCCCGACGGCGGTGGTCCCTTTGCAGTACGTTTGAAGGCCGCCGAAAAACATCTCGCCGAACTCGAGGCGCGCCTGCCGGCCGAAACGCGCAAACAGAGCGCGCTCGACGAAACGCGCGCCGCCGAATCCCGGCTCGACGCGGCGCGCGACGCCATGCGACGCGCCGAACGGCAATGGATCGACGCGTTAGCCGCGGCCGGGTTGCCACGAAATTTGGCGCCCAAGGACCTGCGCGGTTTTCAGGATCAGGCGCGGCAGTTCGGCGCGATGGCCGAGAAGCTGGAGTCGTTGCGGACCGATCTCGCATCGCGGCGCGAGGAATACCATGCAATCCTGGAACGCATCCAACAGTTGATGTCCGATACGGGGTTGACGGCAGGCAGCGGAGGGCATGCGGATAAGATCCGACGTTTGACACTCGCCGGCCAGCAGCAGCGGCAGTTGGCCGAACAGCGCGCCGAGTTGCGCCGTCAAGGCAAGGAGATCAAGCGCGAAGCGGTTGAACTTGCCAAGACGATTGCCGGGCTACGGAAGCAGAGCGAAGTCATTTTGAAGAAGGCAGGCGCTTCGGACACGCGCGAATTTGCGCAACTTGCCGAGCGCTATCATCGCGGCAAGAAGCTCAAGGCGGAACTCGCCGCGTTGCGTCGCGAAATCGAAGCCGCTCTGGGGAATCATGCCACCGAAGAGGAGATGGCGGAGCTGCTCGACGAGGAAGAAGGCCAACCGCTGGAAAATCGCTGGGAAGCCGTCGGCGCTCGCATCGAGGCCAATCAGACCACGCTCAAGAGCTACGCAGAGCAGCGCGGGCAGCTTTTGCACCAGCAGAGTGTATTGGTCGAGGATCGAAGATTGGCTCAGATTCGCTGCGAATTGGAAGCCGTCGAGGCACAGATTGACGAGGCTTTGCTGGCCTGGCAGATCCGCGCCACCGCATCGACGCTGTTGGAAAAGATTCGGCAAGAAGTGGAGACGAACCGACAGCCCGAAACGCTTGTCGAGGCGTCGCGCTACCTTACGGACATGACACAAGGCAAATACCACCGTGTCTGGACTCCATTTGGCGAAGAGACGCTTTATGTGGAAGATCAAGACGGCAAGACCTGGCCTGTCGACCACCTGAGCCGTGGCACGCGAGAGCAGCTCTATTTGAGCGTGAGGTTGGCGCTCGTTGCCCTATACGCCCGCCGCGGTGTGCAATTGCCTGTCATTCTCGACGATGTCCTGGTCAATTTCGATTCCGGGCGAGCCCGCGCCGCGGCGCGGATGCTGGTCGATTTCGCCGGGCAGGGGCATCAATTGTTGATCTTTACCTGTCACGAGCATGTATGGGCCATGTTCCACGAACTCGGCGCCGATGTCCGCCGTTTGCCGCGTCGCGATGGCGCCGAAGACGAACTGACGTTGCCCGAGCCGGTCATAATCGTCGAGCCTCCGGTGGAAGAGGTCGTTGAAGAAGAGCCCGTCGACGAAGTAGTCGAGGCGGAGCCCGAACCTGTGGAGGACGAGGTTGAGGAGGAAGCCGAAGAGGAGGTCGAGGAATACGAGCCGGAGCCCGACGAAGAGGTGGAGGAAGAATACGCCGAAGAAGAAGTGGTTGCCGAGGAGCTCGAGCCCGAAGACGAAGAGTACGAGTTCGAAGAGGTCGAACTCGATGAGATTGATGAAGAATTGATTGACGCGGAGTTCTTCGACGAGCCTTTGCAGGTCGAGCGCGAGCCACTTCGTCAGGAATATGTGTTCGAAGAACAACAGGTCGAAGATCGGCGATTCTACGTCGATCCCGTAACCGCCAACCGGCCTCATCAGCCACCCGCCCCCCGCGGCGCGCGAGGGTGGGAAGTAGAATTCGAATCGGAATTCGAAGACTGATCGCCCGACGACCCTGGAGCGCATCTAACGAAAATGTAGTGTTGTTTCGTCGGGGAATACTCGCAAGAACGTCACCGGAAACGCTACAGTTAAGTTCGACTCGAACTAAATCTGCGAGGTGGTCTAAAGCGAGCTGAGAGGATCGGCTTCTTGCTCACTGGGCCAGATGGTTAAGTCTGGAAACTTATCAGCCAAAAAATCGGCCAAGCATTCCAACGCGAATCGCTCGCTGGCATAGTGGCCTGGCAGCAACAGGCCGATTTCGAGCGCTTCGGCTTCCAGGCAGGTGTGGAATGTCGCCTCACCGGTGACCATGACATCGCAGCCAGCTCGGTGTGCCGCGTCGAGAAACGAGCCCCCACTCCCGCAGGCGACTGCTACCGTGGTGAGATGGCGATTCAGGTCGCCAACGAACCGTAAAGTGTCGATTTTCAGAAAGCCTTTCACGCGCGCCGCCAGTTCGGCCAGCGTGATGGGGTTTTCCAGGCTGCCCAGGCGGCCAGCGCCCGGCGACTTCTCTTGGCAGTCCTGATCGATGATCGCGCGAATCTCCATCAGGCCAAGACCTTCCGCAATCCGCTGGTTAATCCCGGCCGCGGCCGAGTCGAAAGCCGTATGAGGACTGTAGATGGCAATGTTGGCCGATAGCAAGCCGAGCAGCAATCGGCCAACGGTCGTTTCGGTCGTGATTTGTTTCAGCGGTCGAAAGGGCAGGGGATGGTGCGATACGATCAGATCTGCATTTCGCTCGATCGCTTCTTGCGCGGTCGCTGGTGTAATCGTGAGACACGTCATCACGCGGTTCACCAAACGCTGAGGGTCGCCGACCAGCAGTCCGACATTATCCCAATCTTCGGCAATCGCCAAAGGGGCGAACTCGTCGAGGCAAACCATCACGTCGCGCAGCGTTGTGCCGTTGGTTGTCATCGCTTATTTGACCGCCTCGAATCGATAATTCAATGTTCGCGCGCCGCCCACTTCTTCGGCGCGAAGCCAGAGTGTCTCGCCGAGCAGTTCCTCACCCTTGGGCAGCACGTAGCGTTTCAGGTCGGGTTCGCGACCCAGTGCGTACACCTGGTTGCGCTGCCGTCGACGATCGGGAGCGTACAGGTAGCAACGAAACTCGAGCTGCTTGTCGGTGACGTTGGTCATGCGCTGTTCGACGATCAGGTTACCTTTAGGGTCGAGCTTTGTCGACAGATCAATCTTCACATCGCCGAGGCCGATGTCGAGATCGCGCCACACGCTGAATCGGTAGCGACGGTCCACGTTCACGTCGAAGTCGATGCGCACCTCGTGCGTGCCGCTACTTGCCGTGAACGGAAACTCAACGCCGAAGTGTTTGTTGAGTTCCTCGCCGACCGCCATTTTAAAGGTCATGGTTTGGGGATAAACCTTCCAGACCTTGGGCGTTACCAGAGTCACTTCGCCACCGGCCCCTTGTTGGAAGAAGTTCGTCATTTTCAGTCCGTTGCGGTGAGCCGACCCGAAAACGCTGGGGAGTTTCTCATGTTCGAATCGACAAGCCATGCGCCAGCGGCTGATTTGTTCGCTTACGCCGGTGACAAACGTACTTATCGAGTCGACACGGATGCGCTGACGCAGGCCGTCTTTGGTCATCTCGGCGCGCACTTTGCGGCCCCAAATGTCGATCTGGTGGACATCTTCGCCCAGGTAGATTTCTTCGGTCATCGGGCCTTCGTTCCAGACCACCATCACCGCTTCGTTGCCGCGCGAAAAGATGTAGTTGCGACTTCCCTGGGGAAGGCGAATGCTGCCGATAAACTTGGAGCCACCCAACATCAGGGCGGTGGTGCGCCAGGGGAGCAGCAGTTCGCCCGGCGTGCCGTCGCTATTCATCAGGCCGTTTTCCGTATCGAACGGATCGGGCACGAAGATGCCGTCGGCATTCTTGATTTTGGCGACCATCATCTGGTCGACCAGATCCTGCGCCCGCGTTTCCATTTTGTAGCGGCTGCGCGCCAGCGGCTCGATAAGCACAAAACGCT
>JAGQOS010000193.1 GCA_020427265.1 Planctomycetales bacterium | reverse complement strand
ACTGATCCCGCTCTGCCACCCGCTGGGGCTCGACGCCGTCGAGGTCCAGTTCGACTTTCCCGACGACACGTCGGTCGCCATCGAGGCCACGGCCCGGGTCGCCGCGCGGACGGGTGTGGAGATGGAAGCCCTGACGGCCGCCAGTGTGGCGGCGCTGACGATTTACGATATGTGCAAAGCGGTCGATCGCGCCATGGCGGTCGAGCGAATTCAATTGGAAGAAAAGTCGGGTGGACGCAGCGGACACTTCCTCCGCCAACCCGCCGCAACTGGGAGGCCCGGATGAGCCAGGTCGTCAATGGACACGAGCAAACGCGCGCTGCGGTGCGCGGGCTCTACGCGCCGATCGCCAAGGAAATGGTCCAGGTCGAAGAACTGTTGGCCCGCGAACTTCGCAGTGAACACCCGTTCGTCGACGAGCTGGTCCGCCACGGGTTTCGTTACGGCGGCAAACGCCTGCGGCCAGCGCTGCTGCTGCTTTCGGCGCAGGCGGTCGGCCGGGTGACCGAAGAGCATTTGACGCTCGCCGCCGTGGTCGAAATGATTCACACGGCCACGCTCATTCACGACGACGTGCTGGACGAAGCCGAACTGCGCCGCCATCTCGACACGATCAACGCCCGCTATTCGAACGAGTCGAGCGTGCTTCTGGGCGACTACCTGTTCACGCATTCGTTCTACCTGGCCAGCACGCTCGAAACCACGTTTGCCTGCCGCACGATCGGCCAGGCGACGAACATCGTTTGCGAAGGTGAGCTGCGGCAGATTCATCATCGCGGTAACCTGCATTTGGCCGAAACCGAATATCTGGCGATCATCGACGCCAAAACGGCCGAACTGACCGCCTGCTCCTGCCGCCTTGGCGCCCATTACGCCGGGGCCGACGAACAACTGGAAGAGCAACTCAGCCGTTACGGCCGTAACCTGGGCATCGCGTTCCAAATTGTCGACGATCTGCTCGACTTGCTCGGCGACGAGTCGACGGTCGGCAAGTCGCTCGGCACCGACATGGAAAAAGGCAAGGCTACCTTGCCGATCATCCGGGCGCTTGGTACCCTCGCGCAGAACGATCGCGATGATTTTCTGGCCGTGTTCGATCTTCCACCCGCAGCGCGCCGGGCCGAACTTCTCGCCCGCCTCGAAGCGACCGATGCGCTCGAGTATACGCGTGAAAAGGCGCGCTGGTACGTGGAACAAGCGATCGCCGATTTGGCGCGACTTCCGGCGAGCGAAGCCCGCGACATTTTGCAATCGCTGGCCGAATTCGTGCTGGCGCGCGAGTTGTAAACGCTAACGGTTCCCGCCGTGGCCCAAGAGCGGGAAGGCCGACGCGTTCTACTCTGTGACGATTTCTTTATGCACCCAATCGCGGAAGGCGCGGATGCTTTTCGTCTGCCCGGATTGTTTGAGCATGTTGAGGAAACGCGTCAATTCGCCGAACGGAAGCTGCGGCAGCGCAGGACTTTGCTCCGCCTCGACGTAGCCGCCATCTTTGCCGAGTACGATTAGCGTTACGCTTTCGCCGTCGTATCGCCAAACTTCAGGCACTCCCAAAGCCGCATAAACACCCATCTTGATCGCCGACGACCGCGTAATGCCGACCTCGATTGCAAGGTCCGGCGGGGGATCCATCGATAGATCAATCCGCTCCTTACCCGTGATGCAATCGGCGTGTTGGATGTAGTAACACTCGTCTGGTTCAATGCCGCGACGCGAGGCGTCGTTCTTGAACGTTGTTGATCCGGCGCATTGTATGTCGATGCCTAACGCCTCGGCAGTCGATTCGACCATGCGCGCAATCATCCACTTCGCCTGCTCATGTTCGATGGACGGCGACATGATCTCCATGACTCCCTGATCGTAGGTGATGCGTCCGCCGTGCGAGTGATCGTCGCCGGTCAAGGCGTCGTAGATTTCCCAGCCGACGTCGTACAACGTGACGACGGTCTCCGCGTTCGAGGCAACGGTGCTCATCATTCCATGCCGGGAAAAGAGAGAGGAACAAACCATTCCACCAAATTGAAGCATACCGCCCTCGCCATCGTCGGACAACAAAAGTTGAGTTCGGCGCTGTACGATCGCCGGCGGGCAGCCAGGAATGCGATAGAAACAGCGCCCGCTTACTTCGAAGCGCTCGAGCGTTGCTGTTCGCGCAGGATCGGTGTGAGTTCGGCGACGAAGTCCTGCACGTCGTTGAATTCGCGATAAACGCTGGCGAAGCGCACAAACGCCACCTGATCGAGCTCGCTCAAGTGGCGCATGACCATTTCGCCGAGTTCGCGGCTCGTGATCTCGGAATCCCAGCGTTCGTAGATAGCCGCCTCGATGCTGGTGACGATGTCTTCGATCTGCTCGTCGCTCACCGGGCGTTTCCAACAAGCGCGCGACAGCCCGAGCTTGATTTTCTCGCGATCCAGCGGCACCCTCGCGCCATCCTTCTTGACGACGCGAATCGCGGACTGTTCAATGCGTTCGTAGGTTGTGTACCTTCTTCCGCAAGTTACGCACTCGCGGCGCCGGCGGATGGCGTAGCCATCGCCGCTGGCGCGCGTGTCGACCACGCGGTCATTATCGGTCTTGCAGATAGGACACTTCATGACATCTACTATCGTAGGCGGCAACATATCCACGCCGATAGTGGCCATACGATCAGTAGCCAAAGCATCGCCGGGCGCGGCCGTTGCACGCTTGACCAATTACGTCGCGACCCAAGAAAGCCGCTCGCCCGGCGAATAACCGACCGAGGAGATCCTTGAGCATGCATTGCGATCAGTGCGGTGTGGAAGTCGCCGAGCAGGCGGTCTTCTGCCATCGATGTGGACATAAGCTGGGCAGCGACAGCGATTCGGCGCCGACACCGATGCAGCAATTCGCCGCGGCCGGCGGCGGAGCCGGTGCGCGCGATACGGCGGAAGAAGAACTTTGGCAGGGCAGCTATTCGCCGCGCGCGATGATCGGCACTTGGATTTTCGCCGGCTTCGTCACCATCCTTGGCGTCGTCGTCGGAGTCCTCAGCGGCCTGTTGCCCGTGGTTCTCGGCTTTCTGGTGCTTGTCTGGCTGGGGCTGGCCGGCTTGCTGACCTATCGCCGCTTGGATGTCAGCTACCGGCTAACCAATCAGCGGTTCTTTCATAAGAAAGGAATACTGCAACGTGTTACCGATCGCATCGAAGTGATCGACATGGACGATGTCACTTGTACCCAGGGCATCATCGAACGCATGTTCGGTGTCGGCACGATCACGATCACGTCGAGCGATCAGACGCACCCCGTGCTGAATGTCTACGGCATCGACAATGCCCAGGAAATCGCCCAGATGATGGACGACGCCCGCCGCGAAGAACGCCTGCGCCGCGGCATTCACATCGAGTCGGTGTGAGGAGGGTTGAGGGTTGAGGGTTGCGAGGCGTAAATCGGAAGACGCCTGTGATTGCGCCGCCGCGTTCTCCAGTCTCCAGTCTCCAGTCTCTCGACCCTAAACTCTAAACCCTCAACACTAAACCCAGCCTCGCCTCAGTACCCAAAATGCGCCGCGGCGTGCAGCTTGGCCTGATCCGCCTGGTCGAGCCCTTCAATTTTCGTCGGGTCGAAAGAGTGGTCGCGGGTCAGGTGCTCCCAGAATGTCATGCCGACTACGTCGGCCTCGGGAACTTCGATCGTTTTAAGCCAAATGTGGAGTTCGTCGGCACGCAAACTGCGAAGCCATCGGCTAGGCGGGCGACCGTGACGGGTGCGGCGTTCCGAGTCGGCTTGCCCCGGATTGCGTAGCGAAGTTTCATCGTCTTCCGGCTCTGGTGGTCCCACAAACCCTTCATTGTCGGCCGGCGGTAACGGCATCCGCAATCGATCGGGAATCATTATGTCGGGCAAGTACCCGGTAGCGCCTGTGTAACGCTCGCCCGTCGTTTTGTGAATCGGCGTCGTAATTCCCGTCACCTGCCAACGGCCGTCGCTCCAGGTTTCGCGTTCGAACCAGCGCCAAGTTCGGTTTTCGGCGGCCGACCAATGCGTGGCGCCGTTCACTTGCTGCCGATCCGCCGCGGCCAAAGCTCCGTCGCCCTCGGGCATGATAGCTGCGGCCAACGAGTCGAGCGGTTGAGCACGCAGCCGTTCGGCTAACGCGAAGAGCCCCATGCCGCACCAGAAGGCGAACCGCCTTCGCGTGCAAGGAAAGCTTACCGGCCGATCGCTGGTGCTACGTCGTTGTCGCGTCGTCGCGTTTGTTGGGTCTCGCATCATGAATCTCCAAATACGATTGGCTCTGCTCAAGCATAGCCTGGGCGAATCTCTCGCGCCCCGGGCGGTTGTGCCGCCTGTAGCGATTCTCGCGTTTTGCGTGCAACTCGCTCACGACGAGCCAATCGGCTACGATAAGACGTTCCGTTTTTCGCTAATCCCTTCGCTCCCTGCGCCCATTCAGGCAAGAGGCAATCCATCATGGCACGATTTCACGTTCAGCGTTCCACGCACATCAACGCCAGCGCGGAGAAAGTGTTCGAAACAGTCGCCGACTTTGGCACGTGGTCGACCTGGTCGCCTTGGCTCTGCTGCGAACCCGCAGCCGAAGTAACGGTGACCGAGTCCCCGAACACCGTCAGTTCCGTCTATACCTGGCGTGGCGAGATCGTGGGGCAAGGCGAGATCGAGCATCGCCGGCTCGACGCGCCTCGGCATATCGAAGAGGAACTGCGTTTCATCAAACCGTTCCCGTCGAAATCGAAAGTGACCTTCGACATCAAGCCCAGCGGCGAAGGCACCGAGATCACTTGGGACATGCATGGTTCGCTACCCTGGTTCTTGTTTTGGATGCGCTCGCAAATGGTGGCGATGATCGGCATGGATTACGAGCGAGGTCTGAAAATGCTCAAGGAATGGATCGAAACCGGCGAAGTGCTTTCGCAGACCGTGGTCCATGGTGTCGAGCCCGTCGGGCCGCTGCGCGTTGCCGGCGTGCGTAACCGTTGTTCGTTGGCCGATATCGGCGCGTCGATGACGGCAGCGTTCGATGCGGCCGTCAATGCACTGCCCAAACACGGCTTGCCGCTCGACGGAGAACCGATTTCCGTTTATCACCAGTTTGATCTGGCGAAGCAAACGTGCGAATACACGAGCGGATTCGCCGTTCCCGAGTCGGCGTCGGTGCCTTCGGAGCTATCCACATGGTCGTTGCCGCAGGGTCGCGCGCTGCACGTTGAACATGGCGGGCGCTACGAGCATCTGGGCAATTCGTGGAGCGCCGCGCAGATGCATATGCGTTACAAGAAGCTCAAGCCGAACAAGTGCGGCGCGTTTGAGATCTACCGCAACGATCCCTGCGCGACGCCACCGGCCGAGTTACGCACCGATATCTTCCTGCCGCTCAAATAGCGATGCGGCCTCAAAGTCGCCTGGGAAGCAGTACGCATTCAAATAGAGAACGCCGCAGCAGCGATTACACGGCCATCCGGCGATCGCGCACGAGCGAATGGAATCGCCG
The DNA here is from genome assembly GCA_020427265.1 of Planctomycetales bacterium. Classification (GTDB taxonomy): domain Bacteria; phylum Planctomycetota; class Planctomycetia; order Pirellulales; family JAGQOS01; genus JAGQOS01. Next base: position 2,851 of record JAGQOS010000193.1, on the reverse strand, counting down.
TCGCATGGCGAGCCACGTGTAGCCCATGTAAAAATTGCCGGCAGCCGAACCGGCCAAGAGCAGCAACACAAAACCCCACGTGCCAATATCAGGCGACTCCAGCTTCGGCGCACGAGGCGACTCGGGGGCGCCGTTCGCCGGTCCGGGAATATTGGCCGCCGGTGGCTCAGCGCCCGCCGACTGCGAATTCACCAGCGCAGGATCGGCTGAGGCCATGTTTCCCGGGACAGTGGCCGAAACGGTCGTCATTCTCGGGTCGGCTGGCGCGGTAAAGAGCGAGTCGTCGCGCGCCGCCCGGGGGGCGACGTCGCGCAAACGCGTTTCCTGAAAGTTGCGATCATCCTGACCGGATGGCAGGTACTGCGTGGTTGTTGCATTCGGGTCATCGAGCCGAGGCGGCGCATAGCGGTTATCGATCGCCTGACCATTCGCGCTGTAACGATTGGCCGCATTCATGTCGGGTCCAACCGCAGATGACGGAGGCAGTACCGGACCGGTTCGGTCGAATGCCGGATCGTTCCGCTCGTAGTTCGGCGCGGCCAAACGATCGTCGCGCGAATAGGTGGGCTGCGCCTGGCTCGTTGCCGGTATTGAGTTAACCGCCGGGCTGCCATAGCGATCCGGGAGCGCCCCGGTCGCCGAGCGTGGCGGCAAGACCGAGGCATTGCTTGCCGGCGCGGAAGCCGCGGGATTGACGCGGAACGGCGTGGTCGTGGAATTATCCGCCACGCCGCGGCTCGTGCTGGCCGGGCCAAAGTCTTCGCCGCGCTCCGGCAGAATCATCACCGGCGATGGTTCGTCGTTCGCGACAACGGTCGTTGCTCGTCCATCGGAATTCGCCGGACTGGGTCGCGAGTAACGGTCGAATGTTCCTTGAACTTCATTTCGAATGTTTTGGCCTGCGTTGCGCAGATCCTGTGTGGTATCGCGTACGAAGGTTTGCGTTTCTTCGGCCAAACCACGCACGGCCTGGGTCGCTTCCTCGGCATTGGTGCGCAGCACATTGCCTTGCTGGCGAATCGACGGCGCTTCGACAGCAATCGTCGACGGCTCCGAGACGGAATTCACGCGTAGGACCGGTGGATCGATGCGCGGCGGACGCTCGTCTCCTACAACTACTTTGAAACTGCGCACCGCCTCGACCCCGTCGGGAACAATGCTCGTAATCACTTCACCCGCGCGCATCGATTCGAACAGTTCGGGTTGAATCTGCACGATATATTCCATGCCGCCCTCTTCGAGCGGCTGCCAACCAGAATTTACACCCAGGGCTGTGGCCATGAGCATCAGCGAGCAAGCATGCATGCGAATCTCTCCGGATAGATGGCTCCACTGCGAGTCGGCTTGATGCGACTCTAGCGATGCCTGCAACATAGTGCGGCGGCCAATTTATGTAAAGATCGGCCGTCCTTATCCTTACGGCGAACGGGCCGACATGGATCGCGCCATCGAGCGGCCTTGGACGCGGCGCGTTGGCGTCTGAAGGAAATCACGGCCGCTCCGGTGGCACGGCCTCGTAACGCGAAGGAATCACCTGCTCGGACATCACGCCCAGCGAGAAATAGATCTGCATCAGGTCGTCGATTTCCATATCGACCGGATGCACGGCTTCGACGGGCACGAAGATGATCGCTCCCGACATCGGCACGGGCGACGTGGGGATGTAAACCACATAGCATTCCCGCTGACCGAACCGGAATACCTTGTTGCCTGCTAGCAGCGCCAGAAACCCTCCGCCGCCGTTCATCCCGAACTCGCAGTAGATCACCGACATCGACTTCATTTCCGCCGAGTCGTCCTTCTTGAGCATTCCCACGACTTGAGAAACCGGGCGATAAATCGCGCCCACGAGCGGCAGGCGATTGAGCAGATTGTGAAAGAACTCTTCCGTCTTGTAGCGGGCGAACGACTTCACAAACATGCCGACCAGCCAAATGGCTATCAGCACGAGCAGCCAGCCGATGATTGTGCCAAGATTCTCGTTGTTCTCGGGTGCGAAACGCAGGCCGATCGACTTGAGGATTCCGCCTAGCCAACTCCCCGGCCCAAACCACTCGCGAACTATCCCGCCCGCCCAGAGCATGATGCCGACCGTGATGACAATGGGCAGCAGCGCGAAGAGACCGGTAAGGAAGGTCGAGGCGATTCCATTTCGCCACAACCACGTAATGCCGTTTCGCATATTGCCGCTCCTTTGTGTTCGATGCCAACTTTGCGTGCGATTCTAGCCGGATGTGGGCCTCGGTTTAAGAACGGAGTTGCAAAAAACGTGCATCAGCCCGATTGCCGGCGGCTAACTTCCATCTTGTTTCGCTCCGCAAAAACCGAGAAAATGCTTCCCCACTGGCCAAATCCAGCCTGTTGGCCATTCGTACTCGCTCGGACATTCTTGTGCTCGATTCCAACGCCGAAGAAAAAAACGCCACGCCTCACCAGGCTTCCGCCAAACGCAAGTGGCTGCTGCGCGGACTGAAAGTGGCCGTCTTCCTGGTCGTTGTCTGGTTCATTGGCGACACGATGCGAACCGGCATCAACGATCTGTGGAATTCGCGACAGCCGCTCGAGTTCCACGCCGGCTGGTTATCGCTGGCGGGTGTGCTCTATTTCGTCGGCATGATGCCTTGCGCCGTGTTTTGGCATCGCATTTTGTGGGCACTGGGGCAACGCCCGACCTTTTTCGAGTCGTTGCGCGCCTACCACATCGGGCATTTAGGAAAATACGTACCCGGCAAAGCACTCGTCGTCGTGTTGCGTTCGTCGTTGGTCAAAGGGCCGCGCGTCGATCCGGCGATCGCGGCAGCCAGCGTGTTTCTCGAAACCTTTACCATGATGGCCGTCGGCGCGGGCCTGG
>JAGQOS010000192.1 GCA_020427265.1 Planctomycetales bacterium | reverse complement strand
CACTGGCGTGCCGGGATAGGTCACCTGTATCGTCCGGGATCTTCGCGCCGCTGTCCGACGATTTCAAATCCACCTCGTGTGTCATCGGTTTCACTTTCGTTGCTGTTGCCGAAGGTGTGACATGCTGCACGACAGATCGCGAAACGCACAATGCCAGCGTCCAGAGAACGTGGAGCGCCAGCGGAGATTAGCGCACAACAATCCGCCCAGCAACGCTTCAAGAGCGGGGGCGTTTAGAGCAGCAGCGCGCAGTTCAGCGCGCACAAATCTCGTCCAGAAGAGCCCGGCGGGAAATGACAAGGATGCGGCGAGACAGCAACGGATTGAGCCTCGACGAACATGCTAGTCGGCAAATACAGAGTCGCCACCAACGCCGAATCGTCGGCGAATGTCTGCAATTCGATCTTTGCTCCGTCGATCACCGCCCCATGGCAGAGACAGTCCGGGCCGCTATCACGCGGAGTCGGCGGGGCGTCGTCATTCGCCTCGCGCGAATCGCAATGACAACAACATTTGTCTTTCTGCACATCAGCCGTGCTGCATCCCTCCGCGCTGCCCAAACAAAGATAGGGGCAGACCAGCACAATGGCGATCGAGAGGTGTGTGGCGAAACGCTGAAACATCTTCAATCTCTGAGAATGAACAACCTAGCCTTCTCAATTCTGCGTTGCGTCGCAGCCCTCGTCAAGCCGGAGGCCTCGATGAAGGTCGCCGAATGGCTCGTCAGCACGCCGCTCACCTGGCCCAAAAACGTCCAACCCTGAACCGACTCAAGTCGTCACTGCGAAAGCGCAGCCTATTGGGAATAATCAGGACGCATGGCAGCAGGCGCTCGGGATTGTAAGGGAACCAGTCGACCGCAGGTGAGACTACATTAACTCGAAGCGAGCCGAAACAGACTTCGCAGCTTGTTCTCATAGAAGTCAGGCCCATGTCCGCCGAAGTCGGACTTATGAATGCTCGCGCCATCCTTCGTTGAGCCAGTGCAGAATCAAGAACGACTCGTGCACATGGATATCGGTCAATGAGATTGGCTTGCCGCCAGATTCCAGATATGCATCGAGTAAGACGTTCAGACCGTTTCGGACGCCAAGAAGTCTACGATTCCCACGACTGACAACGGCCAAGTCGTACGCTGGATCACCAATTCTCGCCATCTCCCAATCAACGATCCAAGGCACCGCGCCTTCGAGCACCGATGCCCAATAATCGTAAAGCAGGTTTGCGGCAAGAGATCACCGTGCAGGAGGGAGCCGCGCTCGGAGTTCGGAACATGCGATTCGTCGATCCAAGCCCGGACTTCGTCGGCCAGTGGAAATTCGTCAAACAGCGCACGATTGATTTCGCCCAGTCTCTGTCGTACATGCTCTGCGCGATCGGCGCTTGTCGGTAGATGGGGAAACCACTCAATCGGCAATTGTTGAATGGCCGCGGCCACTCTACCATCAGTCCCACGGTTGCCCGCTCTTTGGCGCCGTCGAGCGATGTGCCGAACAAGGCCGTCTCGATCATCCCGATGATCTCGGATTCGTCGCCCTTCACGAAGCAGAGGAACTCGGGTGTCGGATAGGTCAGAGTTTGCACCACTTGCAACATTCGGCCGATGCCACTTCCGCTCCGCAATTTTTGCCACAAGCGTACCTAATGTAGCCAAGTGTAGTTAATTCAGCCGAATTCAACTGAATTCGACGGAATTAGCCGCAATCTGATTTGCGGCGGAAAATGCTGTCTTTGCGGCGTTTTCTCGGCGTTTAAGAATGGTTGTCGCAACCGAGTTCTACTTGTCATCGGCCAAGATGACCAACACATTCGGCGGCGCGTCGGCGGCCTGCACCGGCGCCGGCATTGCCGTTAGGCAACAAAACAGCAGAGCCGCGATCAATACGTAGAGCGACGAATACTTGCTCATAAAATACAACCTGTCTGTTCGATAATCGGGTGGCAACCTAAGAATACGAATGCGAATGCACGACGTCTGCCACGCCACCCAGTTTAACATGCGGCGGAACAGATTCACATTCAATCGGGCGGGAAACGCCGCATCGCCCGCTCGCCAGCTACGGGTGATTGCCTGACTCGAAAACGCGAGAGCAACTACGATTCGAGGAGTGACCCGCTGCGCAGGAATCGATAGAGTCCATGCACGCGTGCGCCTCCGCCGACGACGAGCAGTTGGTCGATTTCGACGTCGGGAAATTCGCTGGCGAATGCCGACAGACTGCGTGTCACTTCGTGCGCCAGCTTCGCGAAAATGGGGTCGAACAGCTCGTCGACCTGTCGCAAACTGCGCGCGGCGGCGGGTCGATGAACGAGTTTAACGGCTTGGGCGTTCGTCAACTTGAACTGGGCCGTTGCGGCGCGATTGAAATCGTCGGCCCCGTGACCAAAGTTACGATACCACACGCGCGTGGGCGAGAAGACCATGACACTGCTCGCGTTGGCCCCAACATCGACGACGGCAATCGCGCGTCCCTCCGGTGTGGCACTGTCCGAACTCGGCTCGAAAAGTTCGAACGCCAGGGCGTTGTAGAGCGCCAGGCTGTCGCCTTGAATGCCTTCGACCGGGATCGAAGCTTCTTCGAACGTGGTAATGTACGACTGCAATTCGGTCAGCTTGGCCCCAACCAGGACTACGCCCAGCTTCTCTTCCGGCTCGCTGCCAAACTCATCGGCCCCTAGTTGGGCGAAGTCCCAGGCCAGGTCTTCCAACGGAATCGGCATCTGCAGCTTCGCTTCGTAACGCACGGTTTGTTCGAGCTTCGAACCGGCCAGAGGCGGAAGTTGAAAGAAGCGTCCCAATAACTTTGTGCCGGGAAGGCTCGCGTAAACCTTCGCCTGCTGCAGGTCGTGTTGCTCGGCGAAGGCGCGTAACATCTCATCGAGTATTTCCCCCCAGTGCTGCCTGCCGTTTGTAGGATTGGTGGCGATGAAGACGCACTGTCCGATCGCCAGATCACTCGATTTCTCATCGGCAACGAGCTGAACCGCCTTCAGACCCGAGAGCCCCACATCGATCCCCCAGGCAGTTTTCCCGGCCCCTTTCGACCAGGTCAACTTGCCGAGCAGACTCCCGCGCGAAGAGCGCGGACGCATGTTCGTGTCGATCGCGGCACGCCCCATCGCTTGCAGCGCGAGGCCAATCGCCGGCCAGAAACGCCCCGGATGCTCTTCCAGTTGCGCACCAACTTCGTCGGAAACCGGCTGCAAGCGGCGCGGGATGGCAAACCACTGCACAGGCAGATTCACAGCCGACCGCTCCGGTGGTTTGGCCCAGGCGCCATAGGGCGAGTGTCCCGACTCGGGCCGGGCGGCGCCGCGCTGTTCGAGTTGCGCGCGAAGTTGTTGTAATCGCTCGTCGTTGGGCCTCAGGTTGGCGAGACGCTGAGCCGTTTCGCGCACCGTTGGATCGATGACCGGCGCGGCGCGCAGGTTGCGGTAAAGCCAATCGAGTTCAGCAACGCCTTCAATGAATTTTTCGACTTCCGGCGATCGCACGTCGCGGGCGATCTGGCTTAGCTTGCCATACGCTTCGACGTACTGGTTCGCGCCGAGCAACTGCTGGGCTTCGCGCAGCAGCACGGCGCCCTGCTGTTTTTCTCGAGCATTCTGTCGCTGCAACAATTGGTCGCGCAGCTTGTTGAAGTCGGCTTTCTCGGGCCTCAAAGTCAGCAATCGCTCGACGTCGGCTATCAGGCCTTCGAGCTGTTTCTCCTTGACCCTCTGGCGAATCGATTCTTCCAGCACGGTCGCCTCGTTCACCGACTCGCGAGTCCGTTCAAGCAGCTCGAGCATTTCCTGGTTGCGAAGGGTCTCGGGGATTTCGTCGAGCAACCGCCAAGCCCCCACCATGTCGCCTGTCTCCGTGCTGGCTCTGGCCTGTTCCAGATTCCTGCGCGCCAATTCGGCCAAGTCGTCGCGCTCGGCAAGGTACTGCGCGGCGAGCCGCTCGGCTTCTGCGGCCAGCTTCACCAAGTTGGAATGCTGGCCCACTGCAATGCCCGAGAGCGCGTCGATTGCGTCGTCGAACCGGTGGTCATCGCGCAACGACTCCGCGCGCGCGATAGCCGCTTGCAGCTCGCGCTGCAATTGGGCGACGTGTTCGGCGACATTCATACCACAACTGCCGCAGAACGCTTCGGCAGCCAGGTTTCGTTCGTTACAACCGGGACAGAGCTCCCACAACGAAACTCCACAGCCGCCGCAAAATTTGCGGCTCGTTGCATTCTGGGTTTCGCAACTCGGGCAGAAGACGACTCCGCCGCCGGCGAACGAATCGGCGCTGCGCCCGCTTGTCGGGCCCGCCGCGCGATCGTTCGAAACCGAATTGCCAAAGGTCGAAGTCGTTGCAGAAGTGGAAGATTCGCTCATCGATTCTCGCTCGCGTTGCCGGTCAGACACCTTCGGAGGTTTCCACAATCAAACGAATCGCCAATTCCAGGTCCTCGATGCGCGGGTGGTCGAAGGAGATCCGCAGCGAGGCGGCGGCCTGGTCGCCGTAAAACCCGGCAGGCGCGTCGGGCGGCACCTCGACAACGAGCTGATAAAGCGCCGCTTCGGCGCGGGCGTCTTCCATCGGCCTCAATTCGGCGCGAATCCACGCCGGGTTGGCGACGATTTGCTGAACTTCGAGTTGCGGAAGCGGATCGCGTACTTTGACGAGAAACGTACGGCGCGCCCCTTCGCCATGGGCCAACGCGCCAAAGCTGATCGCGCCGTCGGCTTCGATTCCGCGGCCATAGACCGCGAGCCGCCGCAGGACCTTGCCATCGATATCGACCTGAGCCTGCAGGGACTTCGGCCCCGAGACTTCGTAGCGCAGCCAGCCGGAAAAGTCGCCCTCGGGCAAATCGCCAGGCAAGTGCACACGCAAGCGATGCCCGGACAGTGCGTTATGTTCATCGAGCGCCAGTTTATCAGCCGGCAACTTCTCAAAACGTATCCCCGAAATCGATGAGGTAAACTCTCCAATCTCAAACTCCGCAAACTTCTGCGAGTAGATCAGCACTTCCTGCGTCGACTCCTGACCGGGCGCTAGATTGGGAAACGCAAGCTGCGGCGGATCGACGCCTAGCTGTACCAATACTTCGCCATGGATGTGAAATTTAATCGTAGGCATGTCGGGGTCGTTCGTGCGCACATTGGCGGACTGATGAAAAACCGTCTCACGGCGTTCGGTATTCCACTCAACGCGCACACGCCCGGTTTTTCCGGGCGGAATGTATTTGTCGACGACTTCGTTGAGCGTGCAGCGACATGAACTCGACCCCTTTCGCAAGACCAGGGTCGACTCGCCGTCGTTACGAATCTCGAAGATGTGCTGCGCCTTGGCATAGGGCTCCATCGAACCAAAGTCGTAGTCTTTCGCCACGGCAACCGCCACCGGCGGACCTTTCGGTTCGCTCGGTTCGTCTTGTGATGCGTCCGACGCTTGATCCAACTCGGCGAGAATCCGTTTCTCCTGCGCTTCTCGCTCGGCGAGCTTACGCTCGGCCAGCCGTTTGTTCTCGGCTGAAAAACGGCTCCCTGACAATGGATTGAACAATACGGCCGACAGCAGAAATAGGGCGAGCACGAAGAAAGGCACGGCAATCGATCGAGACATGGCTGGACTCAACAAGGGTTCGACTAGGTTTCACCGTAACGACAGCAAGCCATCCGTTGCGCTGACGGACGCCAGGCGATTTCTCGCCCCCGCATCCCAAGCGTTTGGATAGCTGCTAGGTAAATTCAAATCTGTAGGTTCGAATCGTCAGGCCAAAAAATGATCAGCCGACGAGGAGGCGCGAGTCCTCCTCGCCGGACCGATCCATTCGTGTTTAAGCACGGCGATCGCTTATTCGAACACCGAACGCTTTTGCAAGTTCAACAGGAAGATGCCGTTGAACATGCCCTGCAATTCCGTTTCCGAGTTGCGGTAACCGATCACAGCGTATTGATCGTCTGTGAGCGTGTCCGGAACCGGGAAGCCCGGGTTCAGGAACTTGTCGCCGTTCAGGTCGTTGAATTCCTGGACGCTGCCGTCGGCCATCAGGATATTGCACGAACCCTGATTGCCGCCGCCATGGATGGCGTACCAGTCGCGCGTATCTTGGAGATACATGTTGTTCGACTCGGTCGGCGGTTGGCAGGCTTCCTGCAGTTCCGAATTGTTCTCGCAGTCGACCTGCGTGGTCAGGTCGGCGGCCTGGTCGATCAGGTTGAGCGTGTCGCTCGACGTGTCGTAGTAGGCCGGACCGTCGTTGAACGCTTCGCTGAGCAGTTCACCGGCATCGATAAAGCTCGCTTCATCGGTGCTGCCGTTGGCGAACGGGTCGGCAGTGGCCTCGTCGGCCAGCAGCGCTCCGTATTTGATGTCCTGAGAGAGAATCGCTTCGTCGATGTCGCCAGGCGCCGAGTCGCCCAAGAGCGCCACAGACGAGCTAACAACCGGACCGCTTTCGAGCGTACGACGCTTGAGCGCCCCTTGCGTGGTGCTCAGCCCCTTGAAGCCCGAACTACCCGAGGCGCCGCCACCTATGATCTTGGCCGGTGAGCTCGAATCGTCGTAGAAGAAGCGCGGCACGCTACGGACCAGATGCCAACCCGAAGCGTAGTTCGTGTTGTAACCCGGGCCAATGAAAGCGCGGGACACAAGCGCGGCGCGCTCGTCGCCCGAGGCATCGGTCGAGGCAAACGTGCTGCCCGAACCGCTGCCGCTCAGGCCGTTCCAGTCGGCAGCGCCACAAACGCCGTCGGCCAGACGGCTCGCCGGGGCGCCATCTTTAGCGTCGGTCGTATCCTTACCTAACAGGTCGTTGATCTTTTCGGGACCACGCAGCGGGTTCGTCGGGCAGAGCATTTCGCCCGGCAAGCCGGCATTGATGTTCACGAGATCGGCAACCCAGCCCCAAGTGTCCATGCAGCCGTCGCGACGGAAGTCGCTGGCGCCGGTGCAGAAACGTTCCTTGGGATCCTTGTCGGCATGGATGTGCATGCCGATACCAATTTGACGCAAGTTGTTCTTACATTCGGTGTTGCGAGCGGCTTCGCGAGCACGCGAGATGGCCGGCAACAACAAGGCGACCAAAACACCAATGATGGCGATGACCACCAAGAGTTCGACAAGGGTAAAACCTTGCCGCTTAGCATTTGCGATTTTCATCGTAAATCGACTCCCTTTTTTGTTCTTTTTGTGTAGACTGTGTGTGAAGGTTGTGAACGGTAACAGACAATCAATGTGTGCTACGTTGGTTTACGCTGCCTGGCACCTCCTTTCGCCCTCGTCAGGGCCGTTGCAGACGATTTGCCGATCGTCCGCATTGCCACGTGGTTGGTCGCAATCCGCTGGTCATTCGCCCTGAATCTTGTAGCCGCTGAACACCTTTTCCTCGGCGAGTTCAAGTTCATCGCTCTGGAAAGGGTTGGCGGCCGAGGGCGTGAAACCGCTGTTCAAAAAGTCGTCGTCGTTCTCATCGGTAAAAGCGCGCACGCTGCCGTCGGCGAACAAAATATTGCAAGTGCGCTGATGAACCGGCGCGAAAGCGCGATAGTCTTGCACCGTAGCGTTCCAGGTGGCCCACCAACCAACGCCAATCGCGCCGTCTTTGGGCATGCCCGTCGTGGCGGGCGTTTGCATGGTTGGATTTTCGCGCGGGCCGCCCGTCATGCTGTAAACGTATTGCGTTCCGGCTTGCAAATACTCTCCAACGTCGACGCGCAGCACTCCGGCTGTCGTGCCGCAGCCCAGCAGCGGGACGGTTACATTGGAAACGGGCGAGGCGTCGAGCAACGCCTGATTGAGCGGGCCCTTGGTCGAATTGCGCGACTTGAGCGACGCCGGACAGTCTGTCGGACGATCCGAAGTTAACTCGCCATCCTCGAGCACTACGCCGCCGCGCGCGAGAAACCAACTAGCCGTGTAGTTCGTGTTGAAGCTTTTCTCGAAAAGTTTGTTGATGGCCAAATTCACTCGCTGGCTGCTCAACGGCGCGTAGCCGCCTTCAATTAGCTCGCGGCACGGGTTCTTTTGCGTCGTGCCGTCGGGCAGTGTGGTCGCCTTGCTTCCCTTGCGTTCGACACAGTCGTCTCCGGTTAGCGAGGAGACGGGTGTTTCGACGAATTGACTGATCGCCTCGGCCGTTTCCGCCGGATTCGACGGACAGAGCATTTCGCCGACCGGCGTGCCGAAGTTGTTCAGATCGGCGACCCAGCCGACTTCGGTAATCGGCCCATCCCAATACCAATTGAAAGCACCGGAGCACATCACGCCGTCGTTTCGCTCTGCAAAGCTCTGCAGGCCGATGCCGAATTGCCGCAGATTATTCGAGCACGTGACACTCCGGCTCGACTCGCGCGCCGCGCTAAGCGCCGGCAAGAGCATGGCCGCCAACACGCCTATG
>JAGQOS010000191.1 GCA_020427265.1 Planctomycetales bacterium | reverse complement strand
CGTCCACGTCGAACGCCAGCACGACCGGCGGTGTCGACGACAACGGCAATCCGCTGCCCCAATCGGCCGACGATCAAGTAACGCGCAGCGGCACGACGGTTCAACTGCCGACGTTCCTCTTCGTGACGGTAACCACTACTGTCAGCGTGCCCGATGGCGGCACGGTGCTGCTCGGCGGTATCAAACGCTTGAGCGAATCAAGAACTGAGTTCGGCGTGCCCTTATTAAGTAAGGTGCCCTACGTCAGCCGCCTCTTCCGCAATGTCGGTATCGGTCGCGACGCCGAAAGCTTGATGATGATGGTCACGCCGCGCATCATCATTCAGGAAGAGGAAGAAGAAAAAATCGGCATCGCCCAGTAACGGCTGGCTGGTAAAGAAAATGAACGCTCGTTTCTGGATCGCCGCCGGCGGACTGCTGGGTTGCGCCAGCGTAGCGCTCGGCGCTTTCGGCGCGCACGGCCTGCCACGGCAACTGGCAGCCGCCGATTTCGACGCCGAACAAATCGCGCGCCGGCTCGACCTATTCCAAACCGCCGCGCGCTACCAGATGTATACGGCTCTGGCGCTGCTCTTCGTCGGCCTCTTCTCGCGCCAATCACCCAGCCGCTTGGCCAACGCCGCCGGCTGGCTGCTGCTGCTTGGCGTCGCCATCTTTTCCGGCCTGCTCGACGTGATGACGTTTGCCGGCCCGAGTTGGAACTGGCTCGGCGCGATCGTTCCGATCGGCGGCGCGATGATGATCGCCGGCTGGGCGCTGGTTGCCGTTGCCGGCTGGCGGGCGAAAACTTATCGACCGAGCAAGTAGCATTTCACTTATTATTGCGCCGTGGCTATTGGCCGCTCATGCTAAATAAGTGCCTACGCGACCATGCCAAGTCGATCCCAATCGTCGGCGGAAGCCGTCAGGCGACGGCGTCGGTGAAGGATCAGCGTTCGCCCTAAACGTGCGACGCTAATTTGCACTGCTCGTCGATCGAACATTCTTGCGAACCTGTATTTCCGTTGTTGCTGTCGTAGTGGCATGCTGCCAACGCAATGTTCCAATGCGGCACCACGTGCCCGGTTTACCTCCACCGTCGCTGCGCCACACCTCGGCCTCACAAGGAACATAGACGGCGCGTCCACATCGATCACAAAGGCGACGATGGATGAGATGTTTACGGATCGCATAGATCGTCGGAACTTCAGCACTGTGCACACGATCGCTCGAATCGTAAAAGTAAAAACGATTGTTCTCCTGACGGTAGGTCAATTGATCAACACTCAGAGGCGTACTCTCCGATGCTCGCCTCGTCACAGTTCCTCGTGATCCGGCGATGCGAAAGCTGTAGCCACAACCGTCGATCGCCATTGCGAGGCCCGTCAATTCTTTCGTCTCATAGTAGACTAGGCGCTGGCTAAGGACCACGGTCAGGCGGTGTCCCGACTCGCGTGCGAGATCTGGGAGGAACGCCTGAAAGGACGAATCACTGTCGAGGGACACTTGTAAGGTGACTTGCGGCAGTTCGAGGCCGGTACTGCGATCAGGAAAACGGACCGGCGCGGGAAGCGCGCCATGCAAATCTGTAGTTTGGTCACCTCGGGCGATTTCTTTCCCCAGGTCGTCACTGCCAACTGGCGCAAAGATCTGATATTTGACCTTTGAATTCGACAGAGGCTTTCCATTGGCGGCGAGAAAACTGAGTGTAAACTCGCCACCAAGGATTGGGGATGCGTAGAGTAGTGCCGCAGAAGCTAGCGAGATACGGAACATAGCGCGACCTTGAAGGGCTCGGGGCATCAGTGAACGTGTATCTGTCGATCGGCGAGAACTTGTTGTGGATCTGTGGGAATGTCTGGGCAATCGAGAATCAATAGAAAGACCAATCGTTCACCCGAACGTGGGCGCGGAACGAAACAGTGACACGACTGTTTGCCGCTAGGCGGCACGACGTCGACTTGGCGCAAGCGAGGCCTATACCCCCATCGGCCTGCGTCGTTGCGGACGAGAAGCACAAAACAATCGTCGATCGTGACCGTCGGTGTGATCCGCAACTCGGCATGAAAGGCGGCGTAATCCTTTTCGAAGGGGTCACTCTCAACGGCAAAAAAAAGCTTTTTCGAATCCGATGGCTGGACGCCAGTCGTTTGTGGCGTTCCGGCCGGTGGAGTGTCGACGCGACGCGCGTCTGCGTCGACTGCCTGCGCAAAGCGACGTACCCATTCAAAATATCGCGATAGTTCCCGTGCTCGCTCGCTGGAGGAACGACCACGTCCAATCAAGTGAAAGTCCTTGCCGAAGATGACCTCTTCGATCCGCAACGAGGACGTTTCATGAGGTAGGGAGTGGTCGCGCAAGCGAGCTTCGGCAATGCCAAGCCACCAAAGCAGTAGGGAGAAGGTGATCGTCGCGAGGCCCAAGAGGAAGAAATAGCGTGTCAGGAAATTAACGCAGGGCAAGAGCCGGCGAAGAAGCCGCGACGGCCATGCATCTTCTCGAGCCAATGCAATCGAAGGAATGGCGACCAGCGTCCAAATGACTCCAATGGTGAAGAGGGCCGCCGCAAATCCCCAACTAATCCAGGCGGTATACAGAGTCACCAGCGATGACAGCGTAACGCCTGCAGCGTTGAAAAACGCCAGCGTATCTCGCGGCCGGTTGGCGGGTACGGGATCATCCAGATTCGCCATGCGCTAGTTGCCTCGGCACGAGTTCGATCAAGAGTGGAGTCGATTCGTATCACCATGCCACGATCTGCCAAGATTATATCTATGGGTAAACTACTTTCAACCGGTAGGAGGGGGCGTGATGGAGCTGAATTAGAGCTGATCCATCGTTGCTTCTGAAATAGGTCGGCTTGCATCGCTTGACGACGGGATTCGAGTCGGAATGGGCAGCTGGCGGCGGACCGTTAGGGATTGCATGCCCCCCAGTGGAATTCATTTCGGCCGGAAGTGCAGATCGCGCAGGTTGCGAAATCCGCCCTGTTATGCACCATGGCGCCCTGGGGCAAAGTGATTTTGCCGGGAAAAGTGCGATTCCGCGGGCCGCGCTCGTGTTGCGGTGCCGCGGCGCAGCCCCGAGCCGGCTGGCGGCCTTTTCAGACCGCCAGCGACTCGAGTTGCTTGGCCAATCGCTTACGCGCGACGTGCAGCCGGCGCTTGATCGTGCCGACCGGCGAAGCGAAGCCGTCGCTCATTTCCACAAGCGACTGCCCTTCGATGTAGAACGCGACCAGCGTGTCGCGATCCATCTCCGTCAGCCGATCGAGCCCCCGGTACAGGTGCTCGCGCCGTTCGCTCTCCAGCGCGTTGGCCAACGGAGTTACCGGCTCGACGCAGACGGCTTCAAGCACTTCGTTGTCGGTCGACGCCGTGGGCGCGCTGCGCACCGCGCGGTTGATGGCCATCCGCACGGTGATCGAGCGAATCCAGCCCGGGAAAGCTTCGGGGGTTTGGAGCTGGTGAATCTTCTCCAAGACCCGCACGAAAACCTCTTGGCACAATTCCTGGGCTTCGTCGTGGTTGCGCAGCCGGCGCAGGGCCGTCGCGTAGACGGTTTGCTCGAAGCGCTCGACCAGTTGGCTGAACGCGCTATGGTCGCCCGCTTGCGCGGCGCGCACCAACTGGGCGATCGTGCTGGTCTCGGGCGGCTGTGTCAAAATATCGGTAGTCATTGTTTCTCTCCCCAAAGAATTGCCCAGGTACAGCCGTTTTCGAGCCAGAGAAAAGTCGCGATAACGGACGATTCTCAGCGGCGAAAACGGGAAGCGGCGTGCGAGTCGCAATCTCGCAACCGGCGGCGACCAGTTCGATCGAGCTGTCGAGAGTTCCTAGTTGTTCCGCAAACAAAAAGTTAGCGGACGGGAACGACAGCTATCGCTAGCCGCATGCCGCGCCACGTGCGACATTGCCGCTTGGCGACGGAACTTGTTAGTTCCAGGCCAAGGACAACGCCGGCGACGGCTAGGAGGCCGCGATGCAAATGCATGGCGCGCGGCCCGGCCATCGTAATGGCGGCGCGGGTTCTGAGCACCTCGGTAAAGCGCGCAAGGGTGCGCTTCGCGCCGCGATAATCTACGAGGCCCTGGTTGCCGAAGCAGCCACGGACAGCGTCGATCATGGATTTGCGGTTCGAATTACGCATGACATTCCCCCTACGCAAAGCGAGGTTGGAAGAGAAAAAGAAACTTCAACTACTACAAAAGTGCTTGAAAACGGCCGCTGTGTCAAGCGATCTGCTTGGGCCCGCGAGGCCTTTGCGACAGCTTGCCCACGGGCAGCCAAGAGCACCGATGCCCTTTAAGACGGTTTCGGCCAGAAAAGGTTCGCGGGAAAATAGAAAAAGCGGAGATTGGCCGGTTCGGGGTAAAAACAGGGGGATTTCCGCGAATCGGCGGACTGAGATTCGCCGGATCGGGGCCATTTCGCTAGAATCAGGAGACGCTGGCAAGGCGAATTTCCTGCGGCAACGAGGCGATCGCATGGACCATCACGACCCGCCGCGAGAGCGGCTGCAATTTCGGCTCCTGCACGTTTTTTGGCTCACGACAATCGTGGCTGTGGTCATGGGCCTGGCCGTGAGCCTTGTCTCGCCGGAGATGTTCGTGACGACGGTTGCCGCCGCGCCGACGATTTTCTTGCTATTGGTCGCTGCCTATACGACCGTTTTCGCCGGCTGGCTGGTGATCCGCGGGCCGCGACTGCTGCGTCGTTGGAGCGTGTTGGCCGAGCGACGGCGTGCCGTCGCCCTGCGGCGTTGGCAACTCGAACAGAGCGTCGCCCTGCGCAAAGGGCCAGGCGAGTCACCCGATGCGACTAACATGATGCCGGAAAGCACCTGAGTCGATGCGTTTCTCGCTGCGTCTGCTGCTCTCGTTCACGACGGCCATTTGCCTGACGTTGGCCACAGCCATCGGGCCCGATGGATTCGAGTCGCGACATCTCGCTTGGTTTCCCTGCTACTGGATCGGCTTCCACTTTGGCGTGGAAATGTTGGGCTACGTGCTGGCGGATTTGATCGGCGGGAAGTCGATTCGAAGGCGGTATTGGGCGGATGACTCCGACTCCTTACCTGAGGATGAATAACGCGTTACGCCGGTCGCGAAAACTGTTTGAGAACGAGACGGGCGCGGGGCAAATGCCGTCTGCGTCGCCAAGATTTCCTTCCGTGCAGCGAATAACCGCGGGGCATTCTTACGAATGAAGAGTCGCCGACCGCGCGTCTTGTCATGTCCTGCGGCCGTGGAGGATGACAGCATGTGGCCATGGTTCGAGCTGCTGATCACGTTGACAATTGTTTTCGTTCCGCTGGGAATTATCGTGCTCGCCGTGCTTGAAATCGCTCGTATCGGTCGTCGACCTCGATGGCGATTCCGGTTTACGTTGAGGACACTCTTCACGATCGTCACTACGTTGTGCATCACGATTTCATTGACGCACGTCGCCGGTGGCGGGCTCATCTTGTTGGCGCCATTCGTGTGGATCGGCTGCGAACTGCTTCTCATGACTGGGGCCGATCTGTTGGACAACGAGCATCATTGTCATCGGCATATCATCGCTCGTCGTCCCGGTGTGCGCATGCGAAAATGGTGGCGACGACGTTGGCCCTTCCGATACACACCGGGGCGCTCGTGTAAGATTCACGAAGTCGACACGCCCTGAAGGCTGTGCCCGTGTGTTTAAGAATCTATCGACACGACCGCCGCCATCCGGCGCCACTCAAATCAATCCAGGTATTGGCTCGCCATGATAGATCGGCATGGGCCGATCGAGTTGATCGCTCCACGTGGCCGTGGGCGGCAGGCCGAGGGCGCGGTAGATGGTGGCGGCCATGTTCTCTGGCGTTTGCGGATCGCTCGCCGGGTAGCCGCCCTGCGAATCCGACGCCCCGATGACCGTGCCGCCGGGAATGCCGCCGCCGGCGAAGAAGACCGATTGCACCGCGCCCCAATGATCGCGCCCCGGCGCGGCGTAGTGCTGCGCGAGGTGCGAAATCTTCGGCGTGCGGCCAAACTCGCCAGCCATGACGACGAGAGTGGAATCGAGCAGGCCGCGCTCGTCAAGATCATCGAGCAAGCCTGACACCGACTGGTCCATCGGCGGCAGCAGGTAGTTCTTCAAATGAGGAAACGCATTGCCATGCGTATCCCAAGTTTCGTTATTGCCCAAGTTCACCTGAATCAGGCTCACGCCCGCTTCGACTAACCGCCGCGCCAAGAGCAGCGACCAACCGAACACGTGCCGGCCGTATCGATCGAGCGAGCGCTGGTCGGCCGATGTGACGTCGAACGTATCGCGCATTTTGCCATCGATCAGCAATGAAATGGCGCGCTGCTGGAAGCGATCGAACGGCGCGACTTCCGCCAATTGATCAAGCGAATGTTGCTGGTCGGCCACGCTCTGCAATAATTCGATGCGGCGTTCGAAACGGTGGCGGTTCAATCCGGCAGGCAACGCCAGGCTCGGCGCAGTGAAGGCGAGAGAACTCGGGTTTTCGGCCCCGCGCTGATGATGAAAACCGTACTCCGGCCAAGCGCCGTACGAAGCCGCGTTGAACTTGCAGCACGACAAAAAATAGGGATCGCGGGCCGAGCCCATGTGGCCGGCGAATTGTCCCGGAATAACGCGGCCCGTGCGATGAATCAACTTTTCCGGCAACACGATGGCCGGTGGCAAATTGTTGCGCATCGGACAAACCGCGCCGGCCACGGCTGCGATCGAAGGATGATCGGTCGGCAGCGGCTGGCTTGGATTGAAGCCGGCCGGCAACGGCGTGCGGCCGCCGAGCATCACACTATGGCCTTGCGAATGTTCGTTGTACGGATGTGTCAGGCTGCGCACCAGCGCCCACTTGTCGCTCCGGGCAGCGAGCCGCGGCAAATGTTCGCAAATATGCACGCCCGGTGTGCGCGTGGCGATCGGCTTGAACTCGCCGCGAATTTCCGCCGGCGCTTCGGGTTTCATGTCGAAACTCTCGTGCTGGGCGAGCCCGCCGGAGAGAAAAATGTAGATGACCGCCTGCGCCTGCGCCTCGCGCGGCGCGGTGGCTTCTGCCCGCAGTTCCTCCAGATGATTCATGCCCAGGCCAAGCAGGCCGACCGAGCCAGCCTGAAGCGCTTCGCGACGCGAAAAGCGAGGGTGAGCCATCGGCCCGGCCATGGGCGAAATCTCCTTGCGGGCAGGAATCCTTGCGTCATATGCCGGATTCGATTGTAGAAAATCGACGAGCGTCAAACAACGACATTCGAAAATTGTACGAGCCCAGAAAGATTGGCAATACCCACCTGGGCAACCTACAATGGGGCCGGCCACTCGCCCAGGACTCGGCAAATTCTACAAAGCACTCCGTGTATTATTTGGACAAGGAACCACCATCGATGAATCCGTCGCATGATTTGCTCTCACGTCGTAACCTGATCAAGACAACCGCCGCAGCCGCCGGCGCGGCGGCCATTGCCGGCTTAGACGTGCAACCCGCGGCGGCGCGCGAAGCCTTGCAATTGCGCGAAGGGGCGACCGTGCTCTTCCAGGGCGACTCGATTACCGATGCCGGTCGCGACCGCAAGACGGCTGGCAACGCGAACAACTTCCAGGCGCTTGGCCGCGGCTACCCCTTGCTGCTGGCCCATGCGTTGCTGGCCGACCATGCGCAATCGAAGCTGAAAGTCTATAACCGGGGCATCAGCGGCAATAAGGTTCCCGATCTCGACGGACGCTGGCAGGCCGATTGCCTCGACCTGAAGCCCAATGTCCTGAGCGTGCTGATCGGCGTCAACGACGTCTGGCACCGCGTGAACGGCCAGTACGACGGCACGATCGAGACGTACCGCAATGACTATCGAGCGCTGCTCGCGCGAACGCAAGCGGCGTTGCCGGACGTGAAACTCGTCGTTTGCGAGCCGTTCGTGTTGCGGTGCGGCGCGGTGACCGACGCCTTCTTCCCGGCGATGGACGAGGTGCGCGCCGCGGCGACAGAGATTTGCCGCGAGTTTGACGCTTGTTTTGTGCCGTTTCAGGCGGTCTTTGACACAGCAGCCAAGCTGGCGGACAAAGAGTATTGGCTGCGCGACGGCGTGCATCCCACGACGCAGGGGGCCGCCCTGATGGCCGGCGCGTGGCTGCGGGCCACCGGCGCCGTGGCGGGCAGCTGAATGCGAGGACTCACTCGCGCCGCCTTCGCGAAATTGCCGGATTAACGAGACTCGCGCGCACGCGTGCCGCCATTTTCAACAGCACGCTGCGTCAGCCCGTCGTGCGCATGCCGGCCGAGACGCCCTTGATTGTCAGATTCACCAAGTGCTCCAACTCGTCGGGAATCGCATCGGCGTGTGCGTCGGGTTCGGCGGCCAGTCGCTCCAGCAGCACTGCCTGCACCACGTTCAGCGGATCGACGTAACCGTTGCGCA
>JAGQOS010000190.1:4394-8401 GCA_020427265.1 Planctomycetales bacterium | reverse complement strand
CGTGTCAGAGTACGTTGAGTTTTGGCAATGGCGGCTGCTCACGATTTTGGTCGGCCAACTGCTGCGCCAAGCGAACGGAGATCTCTCGTAATACGCTGGCCGACACTTCGTCATCGAAGTTGGCATCCATCTCTCCCGCATCGCCGCGCTGACGAATGGAGACGTTAATTGGCACCTCGCCGAGAAACGGCACATCGAGTTCCGCGGCCCGTTGCCTGGCCCCGCCGTGGCCAAAGATTTCATGCCGCTCGTTGCAGCTCGAACACACGAAATAGCTCATGTTCTCGACGAGCCCCAACACGGGGATATTTACCTTGCGGAACATGGCGATTGCCTTGATGGCATCCAGCAGAGCAACATCCTGCGGAGTGCACACAACCAAGGCGCCCGTGAGCGGCAGCAACTGCGATAGCGTGAGCGCAATGTCGCCTGTTCCCGGTGGCATGTCGATGATCAAGTAATCGAGCGGACCCCATTCCGTATCGCGCAAAAACTGCTGAATGGCGCCATGGAGCATTGGCCCTCGCCAAACAACCGCCTCACCGGGCGGAACAAGCAACCCCATCGACATGATATTCAGCCCGGCCGCCTTGATCGGCTGAATTCGCCCTTCGACAATCTCTGGCCGCTGCGAAACGCCGAGCAGATGCGGGATACTCGGTCCGTAAACATCGGCGTCCATCAGACCAACACGACAACCCGCGCGATGGAGCCCCAACGCCAGACTTGCCGCGATCGTACTCTTTCCTACGCCGCCTTTTCCAGAACCAACTGCGATTACGCTCTTGGCAGTAAGTCCAATCTCGCCGAGTTTCTCAGGCGGTCGCTCGAAGGTGGAGCGTTCCACGTTGATTTCGCGAGCCGCTGGAAATCGCGTTCGCAAGAACTCTTTGAGTTGGTCGATCGTTTGCCGCCACAACGGCGCGGAATGCGTCGTGAGCCCCAGTGACAGAGAAATCTGATCGTCTCTTACCGTGAGACCGGAAATCTGCCCCATGCGCATCACGCCCCGACCAGTTTCCGGGTCCAAAAACTCGTCGAGCGCGGCAGTAACCGCGGCCTGATCCAATGCTGATTCAGACATTACTTTGCAATCTCCCCATTTCACGACTAGCGTCGTTCCAATTCGTTATCGACGCCTCATTGATAACAGCAATGCGGCAGGAGCGAAAGAGGCGAGAAACAACCTACGCTGGCCAGGGAATGCCAAGCAGACACTCTTGTTCGAGTGTTAGCTGCCTTGTCGGCACATGGCCAAGGTGGCGTTGAACAATCGAAATTAGGCCCGACGGCGAACCTGCAGCGACACATGCCACGACGCCGGCTTCTCGTAACGCGTCTTCAGCAGCACCGTCGAGAACGGAATCTCGCACGAAGACGAACCGAGCGTTGGGAAATCTGGCGGTAAGATCTGCAATAACGTCGAGCAACGGCATAACCGCCGCCCCATGCTGATTCGCTTCCACCGACGTTATGACAACACTGGCGGGAAACTGCCGAAGCAATCGCTCGCACGGCGGCCAGCCGACAGCCGTTTCGAGGAGCGGCGAGAATTCGCTGCAAACGCCTCGCACGCCAGCTATCAGATCTTCGATCCGGTCGAGCGATGTCTCGCACAGGACAAGGCGTGCGGCAAGACGAAGCAGGTTTTCCGGCGCTGAAGGCATTAGAGTTTCGGGATCGGCACAAGCGGTCCCGTCACATTGCGTATGGGCTCGTGATAAGTGGGCACCAAGCGAACGCCAAAGCCTCGCCGCAACTCCTGCGCGGCCAGTGCGGCCCAGGGCGTGCCGGGATGGTCGGCAATGACCTTCTCAAACAGTTCCTGAGAACGCTTGATGGTTTCCAGATGCTGATCGCCAGTGAGCCTTTCCTTGCGCACATCGATGTCCCATCGCAGATACTTATTCGGCGGCTTCATGACCGGCACGCCCTCGGGCACATTCTTCATGAAATACTCGAGATAGGCGCCGTACTCGTAAAGGCGCACTTGATAGGCCAATAATTGTGCATGAATGAGATCGATGTTGGCCTGCCAGCGTGGCGATAGTTCTTTCGCGCGTTCGCGTTCCAATGCTTCAATGGCCTGTGATGCGCGATTGAGATACTTGAAATACTCAACTGCCTTAGCCAACTCGACATTGACCTGCTTCGCAAACTCGTTTGGATCGCGCGAAAAATGCACGCGCATCGAGATCCATCTTGCTATTTCTGCACGATAAGGATTTAGGTCGTAGATCACCTGATACACGCCGCGCCGCAAAATGCTCGTATCGCGATCCTTCAGCACCTCGGTGCGACTACGCAAATCGGGACGATACGGCCGCATCGCTTCCAGTTCATATCGACGATCGTCGCCGCGCACGATATTAGATTCGAGCCCAGGCAACATGAAGAAAATGCCGCCCGTCTCTTGCGCCAATCGAGCTTGTTCATAAGGACCAAAGCCACTGGGAAACGCATCGTAGCGGCGATGAAATCCGTTCGTTTGCAGTTGCTCGACGAATCCGGTTTCCGGTCCACGATCCACCGGCAACCAATGATGTTCCTTGGTTTGCGGGTGAATCCAGCGAAAGTGCGCGTAAGGATAACCAAAAACGGCTTCGCGTCCGAGTATGTACGTAATGCATCCGGCGTCCTTGGCCGTCTGGATCGCCGGCTCCAAGAACTGTTCGTTCTCTTCTCGTTCACCGCTCTCGTCGGTCACAAGAATCAACGCCATCCGACGGCGCGTCTTGCGAATATAATTTTTGTGCCCCTCGATGGCGCGGATGATCGCCTGGCACATGATCTCTTTACCACTCGGATCATTGGGAACTTCGTCGATCGCGGCGCGGACTTTATCGACATCACCCGTCGGCTGCTGCGTGTGCACACGAAACTGGCTGCCATAACTCACAATCGAGGTAGTCAGCAGATCACCCTCCGTCTTGCCGCTCAATCCGAGTTCAATGTACACGCGTTCGATCCTATCGCGGATTGAGTCTCGATCATCCTTCATGCTATCTGACTGGTCAAAGCACCAGACGACCAGCACCTTTTGCACTGACATGAGCAACAAAATTTCCTGCGTGATGCGATCCATCGCCTGGTTGTAGTCATCGACGATCGCGCGGGAGTCGCCCAGCGTGCCCTTGGGCAATTCGGCAATGAGCGTATCCTGAGCTGGCGCAGTGCGGTAAAGGTGGTCGAGCGAAATCTTGGCAGATTGAGAAACGGTTTCTTCCACCGATCGATCGAAAACCGGTTGCGAAGCCGCGGCGGCTGCCGCGGCGCCTCCCCCCGAATCGACCCCCGGCGTGATCTCTGAAAACCCGGTATCCGTGGCCGGCTCAATCTGTTCGTCGAGTTCGACCGTCAGCTCTTCCTGTTCGATCGGATCAGCATGCGAGATCGTCAGTTCGGGCAGCGCCGTCTTCACCACCTCCGGCAACATCCAAAGCCCGAGAATGATAAGGATGAGCGAGTGCGCGACCATCGAAACAGTGAAGGCGCCGGTATTCTGGATGGTGTCGCGACTTATCAAACGTCGGCGTGGTTTGACAGGCGCATCGCTGGCGTCGGCCGGTTCGGGCGTTGCACGTTGCTGGGCCGCATTCGAGACCGGCTGTTGAGGCGAACTCGGCGGCGTCTTACGCGCCGATGGCAACGGCGGAGGCGCAACAGGCGGAGTCGACTCGATTGAGCCGGAATCGGAAGGTTTGGGCGCGTTAGACATGACCGAACAGCGCAAAAAGGCGAGAAATTGCTAACATTTGATTGTAACCTTTGAAGATTCGGCGATGCCAGAGGCTTTTATTCAAGTGTCGCGACCAGATCGGCCATGGAGAGATGCGTTTTTCCCAGTCCGCCGGCGCCTTCCAGTTGCCGTTTTTGCCATAGAGTGCTTATACTACGGGATTCTCGCACTGAAATCCGGCTTCAGGTTTACAGTTGTTTGGCCGGAGCCCTTACCCAAATGTTGAAATGCGGAGGCGAAATCGTGGCAGCAGGCAAGTTTCTCTTTA
>JAGQOS010000190.1:0-4384 GCA_020427265.1 Planctomycetales bacterium | reverse complement strand
GGACATCCCGACAAGCTGGCCGATCAGATCTCCGACGGCATTCTCGATGCGCTCTTCGCTCAGGATCCGATGAGCCGCGTTGCCTGTGAAACCATGGTTACGACCGGTGTCGCGATTGTCGCCGGCGAAATCACAACGAGCGCGCAGGTCGACTACTCGGAGATTATTCGTCAAGTCATCCGCGAAGTTGGCTATACCGATGATCAGATGGGAATCAACGCCGACACGTGCGCTGTCATGGTGTCGATCGACAAGCAGAGCCCTGACATCGCGATGGGAGTCGACGAAAACTCGGCATCGGGTAAGGATGTCGGCGCCGGCGACCAAGGCCTGATGTTTGGCTACGCATGCAAGGACACACCTGAATTGATGCCGATGCCGATCGCGCTGTCGCATCAAATCCTGAACCGCTTGAATGCCGCCCGATTCAACGAAGAGGTCGACTGGTTACGTCCCGACTCGAAGAGTCAGGTGACGATCGAGTACGACGGCCACACACCGGTGCGGATCGATACGGTCGTCGTCTCGACTCAACATTCGCCATCGGTCTCACAAGACGAGATTCGTGATTTTATTATCAACAAGATCGTGCTGCCGACGCTGCCGACTGAATTGGTGAAAGATGATATTAAATACCACATCAATCCAACGGGTCGTTTCGTGGTCGGTGGCCCGCATGGCGATTGTGGCCTGACAGGTCGAAAGATTATCGTCGACACGTACGGCGGGTGGGGCCGCCACGGCGGTGGCGCATTCAGCGGTAAGGACCCGACTAAGGTCGACCGAAGTGCTGCCTACATGGCGAGACATGTCGCCAAGAACATTGTCGCTGCCGGTTTGGCCGATCGTTGCGAAGTGCAATTGGCTTACGCAATCGGCGTTTCCGACCCGGTAAGCGTCCACGTCGACACGGAAGGCACTGGCAAGGTCGATGACGAAACGATTTGCGAACTCGTTCGCGACGTTTTCCCGCTGTCGCCCAGTGGGATCATTGAATATTTGCAGCTGCGCCGGCCGATTTTTCGCAAGACGGCCGAAGGCGGGCATTTCGGTCGCGACCTTCCCGAATTCACGTGGGAAAGCACGGCCAAGGCGGCGGAGCTCGCAGAAAAGGCCGGCGTTGCAGTGGCGACCTAGCCTACGGCCCACGGCAAAATTGCCGGAGGCGCGGGAGACGATCGAATGCAGGGGCTACGACCAGCCAGTACGCGCGGCCAGGTAGATTGGCTTAGCGCCGTATCGTTGCCCTGGCGATCGCTGCTCGCGTCGTTCGGTTTGGCCCTGCTGTGGATTGCAGCTCTCCTCATCCTGGCACGGCGTATCGCCGGCGCGCTAACGCAATCGCCGCCGACATCGTCGCTCGCCGTGCTGGCATGCGGACTAATACTTGTCGCCATTGCCCTGAAAAGCCTTGCAGTGCAGTGGCGACTTCGTTTCGCAGCTGCTTGCGGCGTCGTTGTCCTAGGCGTTGGCGTATCGGTACCCACACCAAACACCTGGCCTATTGTGATGCTCTGGTTGGCAATACTGGCCAGCGTAGCGCTGCTGGTTGGCGACATTAAGGTTGCGTTGCGCCTGCTGCCGCTGCCAGCGAATCGGCAAGACGCGACAAGCGATCGCGACATTTCGCGACTGGATACCGCAACGCAAATCGAATTCGGCGTCAAGCCGCATACAGACACGTTTGATGCCTCGTCGAACGTGCTACAAGCTTGGACACGCGTTGAATCCGAAGACGATTCCGAGGCCGTTTATGCAACATTGCGCAGCGAACTCAAAGCGGGACAACGAACTGTCGTTCTACATCTTGCTTTTTGCCCGCCATTCGCCGCTGCGCCAGAAATAGAATACGAACAAATCGACGGCCCCGACGCTTCGCTCAAACCGGTAACCGTGTTGCCCTACGGCGCCAGGTTTGAAGCAAGACTTCCGCATCCGGCAACGGCGGGTACGGTGATCGCTGTCGAAGTGGTGGCGTTGGGGCCGGCTGTCCGAACGTCGGTTTAAACGCAATTCGCAAACTGCAATTGCATGAATCCTGATTCAAGTTGATTGGCCAGTCAATTCCGTTACGCTCCCGCGAACACACTCACCCACCGCCCAAAAGGTATCCGTCATGGCCCGTTGGCCGCGTCATATTTGGACAACCGTATTTACTTACGGCACAATATTCCTACTCTTTCCTTTGCTCTGCTACCTGGCCTACTCTTGGGTGCGGGGAACTTTGTTTTGACATCTGAGACCTAAACATGCTACACGCTGTAATCATGGCCGGCGGCGCCGGAACTCGTTTTTGGCCGGCAAGCCGAGTCGCGACACCGAAACAGTTGTTAAATCTAGCCGGCGAACGATCGATGATCCAATCCACGGTCGATCGCCTAGGCTCGCTCGTCCCACCCGAACGCGTCTTAGTTGTGACCAACGAGCGACTCGTCGGGGCTATTGCACATCAGCTCCCACAATTGCCGGCCGCTGCGATTCTGGGTGAACCTTGCAAGCGAGATACAGCGCCGTGCATTGGGTTGGCTGCGTTTGCCGTGAGCCGCCACGACGACGACGCCGTCATGGCCGTGATGCCAGCCGACCATGTAATTCAACAAACCGACGTATTTCAGCGGGCGCTCGCGTTCGCCGCCGATCTGGTGCGCGAGCAAAAAGAGCGGATCGTCACGTTCGGAATTCCACCGACCTACCCGGCGGAAACTTTTGGCTACATACAACGCGGAGAACATCTCACTACGACCGGAGACTTTTCCAGTTTTCAAGTCAGCCGGTTTCGCGAGAAACCCAACGCTCAAACTGCGGCTGAATACCTGGAGTCGGGCGACTTTTACTGGAACTCGGGCATCTTTATTTGGAAAGCGAAAACGATTCTTTCGGCACTCAAAAAGCACGAATCGTCGATGCATGAACAGCTCGCTGCCATTGCCGCAGCCTGGGAACAACCCGACTTCGACCAGGTGTTTGCCCAAGAATTCGCCAAGATCGATGGCAAGTCGATCGACTATGCCGTGATGGAACACGCCGAAGATGTTGTGGTGGTCGAGGCCCCCTTTGACTGGGACGACGTTGGCAACTGGCAGTCGTTGCCGCGACTGCAAGGTGTCGATAGCGAAGACAATACGATCGCCGGTAAACACCTGGGTGTTGACACGCACGGAACCATCGTACGCACAAGTGACAACCATCTTGTAGTGACATTGGGCCTCAAAGACTGCATTGTTGTTCACACGCCTGACGCAACACTTGTCGCTGATAAACATCAGGAAGAAGCAATTCGACAAGTTGTCGAGCAGCTCAAGCAGCGAGGCTGGAGCGATTACCTGTGAAGCAGAACTGGCTGTGCGGAATGGCTCGATCCCATGTCGTGTGAACTTTCGCGTTCGTCACCCCGTAGAAGACTCATGGACGATCGGCTGACACGACGTGCGTTTTCGGCTACTTGCCTAGGCTCTCTCGGAGCGAACTTGGCGCTGGGCGACGAGCCAGACCATTCAGCGCAGAACGATGCCGAGAAAGGAAATTTGAATATCGCTACGCCGACCTTAGGCGGAAAACAGTTCTGGAGCGACCGGCTCGTTTTCCGTGATCTGCGCGTGCAACGCAATGTGGTCACAGGCCACTTCCGCTTGCTCGACGAGAAGAATCAGCGTCGCGCATGGGGCAGCTTCGAACATTGCCGAGAAGAACTCGATGTGTTGCGACGGGAAAAGAAACTCGCACCGCTCGATGGCGATGTGGTTGTCCTCCTACACGGACTGTTCCGCTCGCGCGGTTCGATGCGCAAGCTGCACGACCGACTGGCCCAAACACCTGAATTCACTCCCATCAATGTGGGTTATCCCTCCACGCGTGGCGCTGTGGGTGAGCATGCTGCCGCGTTGGCCGACGTCGTGGCTGGCCTGCAAGTCGATGGCAAGATTCATTTCGTCGCGCATAGCCTGGGTAATCTCGTCATAAGGCACTACCTTGGCGATCTCGCGGCCAAACAGGAAGATGCAACAAGCCGGTTTGGCCGCATGGTAATGCTCGGTCCGCCCAACCATCAGCCGCAGATTGCCCAGCAACTAATCCCCCTCGATGTTTCGCGGCAGATCACCGGCGCGGCTGCCTGGCAGCTCGCGCGTGGCTGGGATGAACTCGAACCGAAACTCGCTACACCGCCCTTCCCGTTCGGAATACTTGCGGGAGGAGGCGGTTCGGAAGGCGGACGCAATCCGCTACTTTCCGGCGACGATGATCTGGTCGTTACCGTAGAATCGACTCGTTTGGCCGGAGCGGCCGACTTTCGCGTTTTGCCTGTCTATCATTCCTTTATGATGAACAATGAGACGGTGCAGAACCAAACACTCGAGTTTCTTGCGCATGGCTACTTCGAATCGGT
>JAGQOS010000018.1 GCA_020427265.1 Planctomycetales bacterium | reverse complement strand
GGCTCGCGGACTATTGACGGCCGTATCACGACGACGCTGCGCAAGAAGAAACCGGCCAGCTTCCTCCCAAAAGCTGGCCGGTTCCGAGCAGTTGAACAGATTCTTTCCACGTTCCGCACGGCCGATTTAGAACCAGCTTGTGAACTCGTTCCAGGCGGCGGTCGCCGTATTGGCGACTGCGTTGCCGGCCGTGTTCAAGACGTTTCCAGCGCCATAGTAAGCAGCTTGAGCGAGCCATTCCGCTTGCTGGGCTGCTTGTAGAGCAAGCATCTCGGCCTGTTGAGCGGCAAACATCGCGGCGGCTTCGGCTTCGCGAGCAATCTGTTCAGCCATCAGTTCGGCTTGGCGAATCGCTTCCGCGGCGGCAGCTTCGGCTTGTTGAGCGGCCAAGGCCGCGGCGGCTTCGATTTCAGCAGCGGCAGCCTCGGCGGCGGCGGCAGCTTCGCTTGCTACGTCGACCACGTTCTCGCCGACCTCGTTGAAGTCGATCGTGAATCCGCCGCCCGTCTTGGCGCCGATTCCCAAACCGGCGCCCAAAGCGATGTCGAAGTGGAGCTTGCCATCCTTGAACGTGGCGTTGGCATCGGCTTCGAATCCCACGCCAGCCCAAGCTTCCGCCGTGCCCTCCGCTCCGAATCCACCCGCTTCGGCACTGCCATTGGCCGTGGCCTTGTCGCCGGCAAAGGCCGTTAGTCCGGCATTCAGGCCTTCGGCTGTCGCACCTAGGCGAGCGTCGGCTTCGGCGCCAACGGAAACGGAAGCTTCGCCGTTGGCGCCCATTTCGAGCCCGCCGACGTTGGCGTTGGCTTCGCCTTGGGCTGTCATGCTGGCGCCGGCGAAGGCGTTGGCTTCGAGGTTCGCCCCATTCGTGCCGAGCGAGGCTTTTGCTTCGCCTTGGGCGCCGATCATGGCATTGAGCGAACCTTGGGCATTGCCGCTGATGTTTACACCGCCAACGTTCGTCGACGCATTGGCGGAACCGCTCACAGTAGCGTCAAGCACATAAGCCTTGCCCTCGGCGCCGATCGAGACTTCGCCGTCGCTGAAATCGAAATCGGCATTGGTCGAGCCTTCGGCCCCGAAGAACTTGGCGACGGCATTGTAGTTGGCCGATCCCCATTCGCCGCTGGTCGAACCCGATGTGCCGACCGAGTGCATGTAGGTTTCGCCTTCGACCTTGAGCGACTTGGCGAGCGAATCGATGGCCGAGCTAGTCGAATTCCACCAATCGCTGGCCGCGTTGAAAGCCGACTCGACCGATTGTGTGGCGACGGCCTTTTTTCCAGCGTTCGAACCGGCGAACTTCTGTTGGTACTGCTGAACGAATGAGCCGGCCGCTTGCGTGGTGCCATTCGCTACCACCGTGCCGTTGGACTCAACTTCGACAAGGCTGTTTTCGCCCTTACCGCCATCGACCTTGTAATCGTTCGTGGCGATGAGTATGTAATCTTCGCCTTTGCCGCCATAGGCTTCGTCGGGGCCGGCTTGGCCATCGATCGAGTCGTTGCCCTTGCCGCCATCGATGATGTCCCAGCCATCGCCGCCGAGCAGCACATCGTTGCCCTTGCCGCCGAAAATGTCGTCGTCGTCGTCGCCGCCCTGGATGCGGTCGTCGTGCTTGCCTCCATCGAGATAGTTGTAACCGGCGCCGCCAAAGATTGCGTCGGCGCCTTTCTCGCCGAAGATCACATCCTGACCGTCGCCGCCCACGAGCAGGTCGTCGCCTTTGCCGCCCTTGATTTTGGCGTCGATCGACGTGCGGTTGTAAATCGCGTCGTTGCCGTTCTTGCCCTTGAGCTTCAGTTTCTGAACCTGAGCGGCGTCGAAGCTTTCCGACATCACGCCATCGGCGTTGCTCAACTCAGCGACAATCTGATTGCCCTGTTGATAGATCTGAATCGTATCGTCGAGATCGCCACCCTTGACTTTCAGCACACCATGATCGAGCCCAATGTCGGCGGCCATCATCTCGCGGCCTTCGAGGCCTTCGACGTGGCAGCGGCGGCCGACGCGGGCCATTTGGCGGATACGATTCTTGGGAGACGACTTTGAGCGACGGCCAAATGTGCGAGCGAAAGACATGGTTGCGTTCCTTGTATTGGGGAGGACGGTTGGTGTTTTCACCAATACATGCGTCCTCAATCGCCGATCCTGCGCTCCGGCTGATAAAAATTTCCGGTTTTTCCGTCATGCAACGCGAGAACCGACGCAAACCTTTATCAAGTAATCAGTTAAGGGAATCGATAAATCCGCGATTTTCTGTCCTTTGAAAACGGATCGCACTCGAGTTTGGCCCAGAAAAGCGTCTGCCCGCAGCGGCCGATTGACTTAGAATAGGCCCATTCCCGTCGCACCCGACCTTTCCCCGCTTTTCCGCCACTTTGCGATCCACGATCACTTGAACGACCAGCCGTACGCATTCGAAGAACAGGAACGGGCCTTCGCAGCCCAACTAGATGCTGGCGAATCGCCCTCGATCGACAGCTTTCTCGACGGTGTCGCAGCCCCCAGCCGCAGTGATCTGCTCCGGCGGCTCATCCAAATCGAAATCGACAACCGACGCGCCCTGGGACAGGACGTCTCTCTACGTGATTACAGTGAGCGTTATCCTGAACTCGCTTCGGGCACGAAGGACCCTGCCGGCGAAACGGCCATCTTCGATCCCCTGGCCGATACGAATTCGCAGGCCGACGCCTCGGGGTCCTTGGCCGCCCACGCGTTGATCGGCCAACTCGCCGAGCAGTCGCCGGCCATCTCCAAGCAGTTCGGCGATTACGAATTGTTGGATGAAATTGCTCGCGGCGGCATGGGTGTGGTCTATCGTGCACGGCAGATCCGCGCTAACCGCACGGTGGCGCTCAAGATGATTCTGGCCGGCAACCTGGCCGGTAAGGAGGAAGTCGACCGTTTCTACGCCGAGGCCGAAGCAGCGGCCAACCTCGATCATCCGGGAATTGTCCCGGTCTATGATGTCGGCGAAGTCGATGGCCGACACTATTTCTCAATGGGTTTGGTCGAGGGGAGCAATCTGGCAGCGCTCGTGCGCGAACAGCCGCTTGCGCCGCGCCATGCCGCCGAGCTATTGAAACAGATCGTCGATGCAGTCGCCTACGCACACGAGCGGCACATTATCCATCGCGACCTCAAGCCTGAGAACATCCTGCTCGATACCGACGGCAATCCGCGCGTTACGGACTTCGGATTGGCCAAACGCATCGAAGGCGATTCGAATCTCACGGCCACCGGCCAGGTGATGGGTACACCCAGCTTCATGCCGCCCGAGCAAGCGATTGGCAACATCGAGCGCGTGGGACCGCTTTCGGATGTTTACTCGCTCGGCGCCGTCCTCTACTACATGGTTGCGGGGCGTCCGCCGTTTCGCGCCGCTTCGATTGTCGACACGTTGCGCCAGGTCGTTGAACAAGAACCAGTCTCGCCGCGCGAGTTGAATCCGGCCATCGATCGCGATCTCGACACAATTGCGCTCAAGGCGCTCGAAAAAGATCCTGCCCGGCGTTTTTCCTCGGCCCGCGCGCTGGCCGACGATCTCGATCGGTACCTCGAAGGCCGACCGATCCAGGCCCGGCCTGTATCTCGCATCGAGCGGACAATCCGCTGGGCGCGGCGCAATCGCATCGTGGCGGCGCTCACGATGCTCGTCGCCGTTGGCTTGCTCGCCCTGTCGGCCGTCTCTTTGTATACCGCGCGTGTCGCGCGGCAGTTGCAGGAAACGGCAGAAGCCAAGGCGGCGAGCGAAACCACTCTTCGCGCCGAGGCCGACAAAGCGACCGCCAAGGCGCTCGAACGACTTGCCCAAACTCGCCACCGTCATTACGCCGAACAGATGCAATCGCTTTCGCAGCAGCTCGAAACCCCCTTTGCACTGGCGACCATGGCGGCGAAAACCACGTACTGGTATCCCGGTTTCGATAGTGCATTCGATTCGAGCAAACATTCGTATGCCGATCTCGAAGAGCGCGAAGACGTGCGTGGCTGGGAATGGTATCTCGTGCTGGGCGAGGCGTATCATCAACGTGGCAATGGCCGGCCGACCATCCCCATGGAGGCCGGTCCTGTCTACAGCCTCGCCCGGAACCGAGCAAGAAAATTGGCCGGCGGCAGTGAGAAGCAAATCAAAGTTGTCGACTTCCCGCGTCAAACGGAAGCTTCCTGGGTCGCTCACGACGGCGACGTCGTCTCGCTTCAATTCAGCGACGACGGCGTGAAGCTCATCAGCGCCGGAACGGACGGGACAGCCAAAATCTGGTACGTCAATCCGGCCGACATGAAACATCAGCTCGAACATACGCTGGCGCACAAGGCCTCGGTCGGATTCGCCGCGTTCGACAAGCCGGCCAACCGCGCGCTGACCGCGACCGATAATTCGTTGCATCTATGGAATGCGCTTACGGGCGAAGAAATCCGCCAGATCGACAATCCGCAGGGGGGTACGCCCGCCTGCGCCGTGGATGGTGAATTCAAGCAAATCTTCGCAGCCGAGAAAACCGCTGAATTCGAACACCGGCCGCGAATGTGGGACTTGGAAACGGGCGAGCCCGGCGAGGCATTTACCGGCGAGGCCCATCGACAACCCATTCGCTCGCTCGCTTTGAGCCACGACGGCAAGCGGCTCGCTTCGGGTGGCGACGATGGCCAAGTGAAGATCTGGGATGTTGCCGAGCGGAAACTGCTGCTCTCGATCGACGCCCACTTCCTGCCAATACGTAGCGTTAGCTGGAACCCCGACGATTCGGGTATCGCGTCGGCCGGCGACGATCTCGAAATCCACGTTTGGAGTTCTGTCTCGGGCAAGATCGCGCGCACATTCGGCGGTGCGAAAAAAGCGTTGCGCGGCCTTATCTGGTTCGATTCGCCGCGCATTGTTTCCGCCAGCCTCGCCGGCTCGCTCGACTTCTGGGACCTGCGCGTGCCCCCTTCGATTACGACCGTCGCGCTCACCGAACCGCGGCCCGGCGAAACGCGCGGTACGCTCTCGTGGCATCGCGATGGCCGCCGGCTGGCCGTTTCCTATGGCGACGAAACGTTTCTATGGGATCATTTTGAGCGCAAACAACTTCCATCGCCCGCTTTCGGTATAGGACTCATTTTCTCGCCCGACGGAACGATGGCCGTCACCCGCGATGGCGACGCTTTTGTGCTTTGGGACGAAAGTTTTCAGGAGACGAAGCGACAGGTAATTGCCGACCTCGACCCGCAAACGACGCATTGGTTATGGAGTCCGCAAAGTCATCGGATCTTGATCTACGACCGGCGAAGCGTCTGGACCTGGGATGTACGAACGATCTACGACGCCGAGCAGATCGCCTCTTTCGACGCGATCGAAATCGACGCCGGTACGTTCGACGGCCAGGCACAGCGCGTACTGCTAACAACGAGCGATCGGCAACTGCGTGTCTGGGAGGTTGAACGGAAGTGCGAAACGTATGCCTGCCCGATCGAAGTCAAGACACAGCCAACCCGGGCGCTCTGGCTCGAATGGCATCCGAGCGAAGAGAAGCTGCTTTCCGGCCACGCCGACGGATTGGGTAAGGTCTGGGAAGCGGACAACGGCTGGCATAACCGTTACATATCGCGGCACAGCCTGCCGATTCGCTGCGTTTCCTGGCGTCGCGACGGCACGCGCGTCGCTTCGGCGAGCGACGACCGGACGATTCACGTCTTTGCTTATGGCCCAGGCTTCCTGATGGCCGAACTCAAACTCGAAGGCACGCCGATCCAGTGCGCCTGGAGCCAAGACGGCATGAAACTCGCCGCCCTGGACTGCGACGGCCACCTAAAAGTCTGGGACGCCACGATGGGTTACGACTTCGTCACAATCATCGATGAACAACAGGGGCGAGGGAAGAAGGACTAGGCGTTAGGTGTCGGGGATCAAGCATCAGGTATTAGGCTTGAGGTAGAAGGCGTCGAGGGCGAGTTAGGCGGCGGTGAGGTCAGCCAAGTGGCCCAAGTTCGGCGTTCCATCGCGCGACGCAGCGATGCACCTAGCCGTTGCGCGATAAAGTCGGTTTTTCCCGGGAAAAAAGCCGGGGCCATGTGCAGAATTGTGCATAATGGTGCATCCAAAGCCATGGTGCATGACCTGCCCTGCGGCCCAAAAACCACGCCATTGAGGGGCATGACTTCAATCGCAAAATCGTCGATCGTTATCTCGAAGGCAGACGTCAGTCTGATATCGTATTGAGCAGAGAGTCTTTCGCGATCCACCTCAGTTTACCAACACAGGGCGTTGATGTGCGACTCTGATAATCCATATTTGGCCCCGATCGCGAGGTCGTCCACTTTCTCGGGTGTTCCAAGCCTGCGTGGAACGGTCAGTTGCCTTCTCTGGTATGCCCTTGCTGGCGGAATTTGGTTCGGCCGCTCTCAGATGGTGCCCATATACGAAGATTTTGATGTCCGACTGCCTTTGGTGACGCGATTCGTCATACATCCCCTTTCTCCACTCGTGCTCGCCATTATCGGTTGCGGATTCCTGATGGTCACAACAATGGCGCGCACTCAAAAGTATCACCGGAGAATACAAATCATTTCGATCGTAGCAACGATCGGGTTAGCGGCCGTCGCAGCCTTTGGATTCTTCCTGCCGCTGGTTGTCATGATAGAGTCATTAAACTAACCGATTGATCCGATCGCACGTCGGCTACAGCGCGTTTCTCGCCCTGAGCAGCCGGCATTTCAATTCCCTGCCTTTCATAACGCGGCGCACATACGATCTCGCCCATGCTAATCGAAAATACTATTCCCGTGCTCGCGGTCGCCGATCTCGAACGTAGTATCGCGTTCTATCAACGCGTATTGGGTTTCAACGTTGAGTGGCACGCCGGGCCTATCTGTTCGGTCGCACGCGACGCCGGCCACATCATGTTGCAAGAACGCGAGCAAGTCGCGCCGAGCACCGTGTGGATCGGCGTCGAGAGCGACTCGATCTTCTCCGGCATCGAGCAGTCGGGAGCGGAAGTGATTCAAGGGCCCTGCAGTCAGCCGTGGGCCTATGAAATGAAGATTGCCGACCCCGACGGCAACATCCTCTGGCTCGGCGCCGAGCCGAAGGCGTCGTAACGTCTTAACCAGCCGGGCTCCGCCTCTTCCCCTTTCATTCCCCGCAAAAACAGCCTTTTTTTGACACGTTCGCCCGGAGTGACCTACACTTCAATTGTCAGATCATCGGACGTCCAAATCTGAGTTCGGCGGTCGCTTCAGCCGCCAATGACCTGACAGGGACACCGCACGAAGCGTTAGACAAACCCCGCGGTGTAGGCCCGGTGTGCGATGAAGTCTAACAATCGCACGTCGGGCTTTTTTTGTGCCGTCCTCGAATCCGCAACGCCCAGACCACGGATCGCATGCGTTTCCCTGCCGCCCTGATCCAGATGCATGTGCAGCCGGGCGACTTGGCCGCGAATCTGCAACGCGCCGAACAACAGATCGCCCGGGCGGCGGAAGCCGGCGCCGCATTGGCCGTACTGCCCGAAGCATTGGACCTGGGCTGGACACACCCCACGAGCCGCTCTCACGCGACGGCGATCCCCGCGGGCGAAGTTTGCCAACGACTCGCGGCCGCTGCCGCGCGGCACAACCTGTATCTCTGCGCGGGCATCACCGAAGCGGCCGGCGACGCGGTCTACAACGCGGCCGTGCTCCTCGATCGCCGCGGCCGGGTCGTGCTGCACCATCGCAAGCTCAACGAACTGGCGATTGGCCACGCGTGCTACGATCAAGGTGATCGGCTGCAGGTGGCCCACACGGAACTGGGCGTGCTCGGCGTGATGATCTGCGCCGACGCCTTCGCCCGCGGCCAAGTGATCAGCCGTTCGCTCGCCCTCATGGGCGCCGAGGTGATTCTCTCGCCCTGCGCTTGGGCAGTCGAAGCCAACCACAGCCAACAACGCGAGCCATACGGCCAGCTTTGGCGCAACACTTACATTCCGGTCGCTCGCGATTTTTCGATCTGGATCGCCGGCGTGAGCAATGTCGGACCGATCACGGCCGGGCCTTGGGCGGGACGCCGCTGCATCGGGTGTTCGCTGGTCGTCGATCCGCGAGGCGCCGTCGTCGTGGAAGGCCCCTATGGCGCAGACGCCAACACGATTCTCTATTGCGACATCGAACCACAACCGCGCCCAGCGCGCGGCGATGGCTGGCAAGCGTACTGGCAATCGGCCGAAGTGGACAACGGAAGCAAAAGCGACGCCCGCGCGCAGTAGTGCTGCGGGAAACTTCTCTTTCAGCTACCTGCGACGCAAACGATAATAGGGCGCATGACGCACGACACTGGCAACCTGGCTACCGAAACCTTCGACGTGCTTGTCGTCGGCGGCGGCATCGTCGGCGCGGGCATCGCCCGCGACGCCGCCATGCGGGGCCTGCTTGTCCGATTGGTCGAACAGAACGACTTCGCATCGGGAACGAGCAGCCGTTCCAGCCGCCTGCTCCATGGCGGACTGCGTTATCTTGGCCAGGGCGACATCGCCCTGGTGCGCGAAGCCAGCCGCGAAAAACAGACCATCGGCTGCATCGCACCGCATCTATGCCAGCCGTTGCCCTTTCTCTTCCCCGCGTATCGCGGCGGCGCGTGGCCGCTGTGGAAACTGTTGCTCGGCGTAAAGACCTACGACCTGCTCTGCGGCGGCCGAAACTTCGGCCCCTCGGAGTCGCTCGCCCGCGATGAACTGCTCGGCCGCTTGCCGGCGCTGGCAACCGAGGGCCTGCGCGGCGGCGTACGCTACTTCGACGCTTTGACGAACGACGCCCGCCTGGTGATCGATACGCTCCGCGCCGCCGCGGCGCAGGGCGCCGTGCTGAACAACTATACCGAGTTCGTTGGCGCCGACCGGCGCGGAGATACCTGGCGGGCATCGCTCCGCGACCGACGAACGGGCGAAACATGCGAAGCGAGCGCCCGAACGATCGTCAACGCCGCCGGACCATGGTCCGATTCGTTGCCGCATAGCGGTACACATCTGCGTTTGACAAAGGGTGTGCATCTGGTCGTCGCCCGGGCGCGATTGCCGGTCGACGCCGCGGTTGTGCTGGCCGCAGGCGAGCGAATCCTGTTCGCAATTCCTTGGGGCGAACGCGTGATTCTCGGCACGACCGATACCGATTACGACGGTGATGTCGCCGCGCCGCGGTGCACGTCTGCTGATCGCGATTACGTGCTCCATGTAGTCAACCGGTACTTCCCCTCGGCCCAACTGACGCCTGGTGATGTCCGCGCCGTTTGGACCGGCCTGCGACCGCTGGTGGCCGACGCCGACGGCAAGCCCTCGGACATTTCACGCCGGCACGAAATCACCGAGCCTCAACCGGGTTGGTTCGACGTGACCGGGGGCAAACTCACAACATATCGTCTGATGGCCGACGAAACGCTCGCACGCCTGACGCCGCGCATCGGTCGCACGTTGCGCGCCTGCCGCACGGACATCGAACCTTTGCTGCCGCCATCGTCCAGCGCCACAGTAAGCGGTATTCTTCCGTCGAAGCCGGGCGGGGAGTTAATTGCACACTATTGCCAACGCGAGTGGGCCCGGCATTTAGACGATGTCATGCTCCGCCGCGCCGGCTGGCATTATTATTGCGACGATCGCGACGCCATCGCCCGGCAAACGGCCGCTTGGATGGCGACGGCTCTCGACTGGTCGCCCGCGCGCCAGGCCGAAGAGTTGGCGAACTACGAACAGTTGGTTGCTCGAGAGCACGAATTCCCCAGCGAGAGTTCGCCATGACAAGTTGGCTGGTCGCCCATCGCGGGGCATCGCACGACGCCCCGGAAAGCACGTTGTCCGCCTTCCGCCTGGCCTGGGATCAAGGGGCCGATGGAATCGAGGCCGACTTCTTTCTCACAGGCGACCAGCGCATCGTTTGCATTCACGATCGCAATACATTGGCGCTGTCGGGTGTCGATCTCGAGGTGGCCCACGCGACGCTCGCAGAACTCAAGCAACTCGACGTAGGCATCCGCCAAGGCGAGGCTTGGCGGGGGGAGCGCATTCCAGCAATCGAAGAAGTGCTCGCCGTCATTCCGCCAGACAAGAAGTTCTTCATCGAACTAAAATCCGGACCGGAAATCGTCGCGCCGTTGGCCAGCGTCCTCCAAGCGTCAACACTGGCCAGCGATCAGGTGTACGTGATTAGCTTTAACGAAGAGACGCTCATCGAGTGCAAACGCCTCTTGCCCAACGTGCGCACGCATTGGCTGTCGTTCTTCTTCCCCGATGTGCCAACCGGCGGTTGGACACCGACGGCCCTCGACGTTGCCGCCGCATTGCGGCGCACACAGGCCAACGGATTCGGCGGACAATGCCACCCCGATGGATTCAACGCCTCATTCGTCGGCGCGCTGCGCGCAGCGGGTTACAGCGAGTTCCATGTTTGGTGGGTCAACGACGTGCAGGCGGCCCGCTTCTATCAAGACCTCGGCGCTCTGAGCCTGACGACGAGCTGCCCGGCAAAACTGCGTGCTGAGCTGAACACGACACCCGAAGCGGGCTGATTTCAGCCGGAAATCTTTTCGGCGGCGGCGGCCGCCAGGCGCGCCAAGCGTTTGTCGTCGGAACTGACGGTTTGTCGCAACGGCCCGAGGGCCGCGCGGGCAGCCGGGCCAATTTCGCCCAGGGCCCAAGCGGCGCGTTGGCGTCCATTCGATGGAACGTTCGATTCGAGCACTTCGATGAGCGCCGGCACGGCTGCGCCCGCTGCAGGGCCGAGGCGTCCTAGGAGCGTGGCCGCCCAGTAGACCACGTCGGCATGGTTGTCGTTGAGCAACTTGGCCAGCGCCGCGCAATCGGCAGCGGGCGGCGCGCCCAACTCTTCCAGCGCGCCGGCCGCGAACTCGCGCACCGATTCGTCTGGATCGCTAGCAGCGCGCACCAGGGCGACCGCCGCTTCGCGGCCTTCGGCGCCAAGCCGGCACAGCGTTTCGGCTGCTGCCAGACGCCGCGACAGGTCGGCGCCGGCAAGGTCGTCGGTCAATTTCGCTACGTTCCCACTCATGCGTTTCGCTCCGGATTTTCGGTTCTACTGCGCGTTGGCTGTCAATCGCGCACGATTATGCCGAAACCGAGCGAACGAGGCCAGAGCAGCCGCTTTAATCGTCCCGGCGGTCTATGGTATAGTCGGCGGACGGGAACCATCGGACTTCCGCCCGGAGAGGAACGAGCATGAAACTGGGACTGATCAACTCGGCGTTCGCTCAGGCGAATCGGGGCACGCAGTTTGGCATCGAAACAGCCAAGCAAATCGGTTTTGATACGATCGACATTTTCACCGATCCGCTCGACCACGGCATCCGCGAGCGCCGCCTGATCAAAGACACGGCCGACGCCGTAGGGCTGCCAATCAAGAGTATCTGCTGTGTCGCCATCGGCTTGATCGACCTGAACCCGAGCGTCCAGAAGTTTCACATCGAACGATGCCGGGCGTATCTCGACCTTTGCTACGAATACGGCGCCGACAACCTGTTGCTGGTTGTCGGCGAATACATTTGGCAGCAGCAGGTCATTCCACCGGCCGAGCAATGGAAATGGGCCGTGGAAAACACCCAGGCGCTCGGCGAATACGCCAAGTCGCTCGACCTGGAGATCGCGATCGAATTGGAACCCTTCGAATCGTCGCTCGTGAATACGGTCGACACGATGCTGCAGTTTCTCAACGACGTGGGTCAGCCCGATACCGTGCGGGCGAATTGCGACATCTCTCATCTGTACCTGATGGACATCGAACCGGCCGAAGTCGCCCGCCTGGCTGGGCGGATCGCCCACGTCCATCTGTCGGATTGCGATGGCAAGGTGCATGGCGACATGCCACCGGGGCGCGGTGTCGTGCCAATTATCGATTACCTGCGGGCGATCAAGCAAACCGGCTTCGATCGCACGGTGAGCATCGAATTGGAATACTCGCCGGAGCCCGAAAAGATCGTCGAGTGGGTGACCGAAGCCTACGAGAAGACGGCCGCCATGATGGACGAACTAGGCTGCCGCAAATAGCGGATGCGCCTAGCTGCAGCGGTGTTTCCCAACCGGCAGGCGCGGCTGCCCATCAGCGTTTGCGACGGTTGCGGTTTTTGTTCCGCCCATTGTTCGTAGATCGCTGATTGATCAACTTGGGCGGGTTGCCGCGTAGCTTGTCGGCAGCGGCTTGCGCTGCGGCGGCGTCGGCCGACGCCTGCACGATGGCGGATCGTTCGAGATTGCGTTGCAAGATCAGGTCGCCATATTGATCGCGAATACGCTTCTCTTCCACTTTGGCGTCGCGGGCGCGGCGAGCCGCGTCGTTCCAATCGGTATCGGCCTCGCACAGTGTCATCCAGATCGCGTTGTAACGATACTCGGCCTGCCTGAGCAAACTAAGCGATCGCTGATAGTCGGCGCTTTCTTCGAGAGTGCGGCGTTGCAGTTCGGCCAACTTCAGAGCCGGGCGAGGATCGCGTTCGATGCGCGCGCGCTGTTGCTCGAATGCCTGGGTCTCGAAGGCCAACTTATAAGCCAGAGCGCGCCGCTGTTTGGCCTGATCGAGCATTTGCTTGGCCGTTACGTACTCGGAATCCTTCGGCTGCGCGTCGGCAATGCGCTGCTCGGCGGCTTTCAGGTCGGCCGTCGCCCTGGTTGCAACATTGCGGATTTCGTTGATCCGTGCGTCGCGCTCGCGCATGCGGCTTTCCACACTTGCCAAATCGCTGCGCGCCTGCTGCAACTTGACCAGCGCCGCGTTATGCGCCGCCAGCGCAGCGCTGAGCCGCTTTTCATGCAGTTCGAACGCGGTCGCCTGCTTGGGTTCCCAAGCCGCAGCCGGATACGACAACAACAGGACCATGGCCAAACCCCAGCCGCCGGTCATGGCCGCCCTAGCCCGACTCGTTCTTGACGAATCGCAGCGCAACATTCGAAAAAAATTCATCCGCTCGTTCACCTCGACAAAAGCGCCACCTTTGAGGGAGAAGCAGCATGCCCTGCTTTGCAGGATAACTGGTTTTCGAGTTGATTTCCAGGCATTTCTTAGCCCGGTCACTACGACCACCGCTGCCAGCCCAACTACCGGGAAGCTTGTATTATCGAATATCGCCGTTCAAATGTTTGCCATGTTTGCAGTCGCATGGGATGATCGAATTGAGAGGGGGGCAAGGCGATCAGTCGAGGTTTCGATGGGTTTATTGAATCGAATGAAGCAGGCCATGGGCCTGGAAACTGCTGAGCAGGACCACGAGCAGCTTAAGACGACAATCAGTTATCCCGCCAAGCGCAACGGGAACTCAAACGGCGCGAACGGCCAGGCAACACGCACCGCCAATGGCGAACGTGTTGCTGAACCAACACGCCGCGCGTCGGTGAATGGCAACTCGACTCGATCAAACGGCCACACCCCTGCGAGCGCTTCTGCCGTGGCAGCGCCGGAACCGACGCAAACGCTGACGGCAGCCGGTCAGGACACGATCGTCGAACGGCGACAACAGCCGCGGCCTCCGCGTGAAAAACCGGCGCGACGTGAGCCGGTCGAAATGGTCGGGCTCACATTCGGCATGGACGACACGTCGTACTACGAGTTCGACGACGAAGACGACTCGGCCGAACTGCTCGAAAACGGCAATTGCCGCCGCTGCTGGGTCGAAGACCACCAAGAGGTCGCCGTTACGGTCGACACAAACACCGGCTTGCACATCTGCCCCGAGTGCAAAGCGACGTACCGCGCCGAAGTGTGAGCCATTGATCGGACACGCTTTCGCCTATCGCCTTGGTAATTCTTAAGCTGCTAAGACAAATGGCGGCTACTTCTGCTCAATCCGGTACAGATGCGTTTCGGTGCGCAGGTAGAGCTGGTTGCCGACGACGGCGGGTGAGGCCATGAAGCCGGCGTCGAGCTCGTTGGTCGCGAGAACTTCGTAGTCGCGGCTGGCCGCTATCACAGTGGTTTTGCCTTCCTGGCTGAAAAAGTAAACTTTGCCGTCGGCATAGAGCGGCGCGGCCGTGTGATTGCCGCCTACGCGTTTTTTCCAGATCTCTTCGCCGGTCAGCGCGTCGAGGCAGGTCGCTACACCGGCATCGTCGATCAAGTAGAGCGAATCGCCGATCAACAGCGGCCCGGGTTTCGAAGGGATGTTCTCCTTGCGCTGCCACGCCACATGGCTCTCCGTAACGTCGCCCTGGCCGGTCGGCCGCACGGCGTACATTTCCGCTTTGGAAAAGCCGGTCGTCAGAAAGACGAGGCCATGGCCATAGAGCGGACGCACCGGCGTCGAATGGCCCGGGTAGCGGATGTGCCAAAGTTCGTCGCCGTTGGCCGGATCGTAAGCCATCGTCGCTTTGGCGAAGGGGCTGATCAACTGGCGCTGGCCGTTCACTTCGATCACGAGCGGCGTGCAGTAGGCTTTTTTCAAATCGCCATTGTCCGTGCCGAAATCGGTGCTGCGATCCTTCTTCCAGATTGTCTTGCCGGTCTGCTTGTCGAGCGCCACGATGTACTGGTAATCGTAACCGTCGTAGTGCACGAACAGCCGGTCGCTATCGATAATCGGCGACGAGCCGGGGCCGCGCCAATGATCGCAGGGCAAATCGGTGCGCGACCAAAGCGTCTTGCCGGTCGCCGTATCGAGGCAGAATGTGCCGTAGCTGCCAAAGTGCATGTACACGCGCCCCGCCTCGATGGCCGGCGTGCAAGACGCGTAGCTATTGAACTTGTGACAGAAGGCGGGCTCTTCGTTTTCAAGTAGTTTGATATCGAAAAGGACGTCGCCCGATTCGCGATCCACGCACACGGCGAACATCTCCTTGCCGTCGGCCGTGGCCGTGGCCATCCAAATCTGTTTGCCCCAGATGACCGGCGACGACCAGCCGCGATCGTGAATCGGAGTCTTCCAAACAATGTTTTCCGTCTCGCTCCAGGTCGTGGGCAGCGTCGCTTCGTGGGCTTGTCCATCGCCGCGTGGGCCGCGGAATTCGGGCCAATTGGTTTCGGCCCGCGTGCCCGTAGCAAGCAGGAGAAGCAGCGTAGAAAACAAAATCGTGTAAGGCTTCATCGATGTTAGATCCTTAAACGGAATAGCGAATCGAAAGACCGGTCTCGAAACCGGGCCGCCGTTCATTCTACTACGGAATCACGTTGAGCGTGTAATACGCCTCCTTGTGCAGCAGCGGCAAGCCAGATTGCGAACGCAGCCCGGCGGCATGCAGCTCATGCACATGGCCCTCCTGCAGGCCGTCGATCTTCAGCCGTACGCTGCGACGGTCGGCCCCCACTTCGGCCGCTGAGATGGTCGGTGTTGTGTGGTCGACCTCGGGGCTGCCGTAACTCGATTGAAAAATATAGGTATAGGTCGTCATCGCATACGACTTCACATCGCCGGCCGTCGCCGCGTCAACCTCGTCGGTAAAGGTCAATTCAAAGCCGTCGGGCAACGCGCGCATTTCGTGTATTTCGAAGGGCGTCTTGCCGGTCCATACTAGCCGCTCGAGCGCAAACGGCTTATTGCCGCGCGAGCCCCAGCCGCGATTTGTGCCGCCGACGAACAACGAACCGTCGGGCGCCATGCGGAAGGCCAAATTGCCCGAACCGCCGCCTTGCTTGTGCATGAAACAAGCGCCCTGATAACGGCCCTTCACCTTTTCCAGAAACACGCGCATCACGGTGCTATGCGATTGATCGCCTACGAACAGTTGGTTCTCGAACGGCCCAAATTTTCCGCCGGTCGTATCGCAGGCGATTCCGCTAGCCGATTTGCCCATCTTGTCGTAGGGAAAGATCACCGGCGGCGGCATGTACTCGGGAATCTTTTTCGCTTCCACGACAATTCGGCTGCCGCTCTGCGGTTCTTGTGGCTGGGGACCGATGGCGTCGGTCAGGTCGTACCAGCGATTGCCGCCCGGATGCCCCTGAAAGGAACCGACCGTCAAATGCTTCAACGAGCAAGACCCATTCCACGGGCCTTGATTATCGGTAAAGAAGACTTCGCCCTCGGCATTCATGCCGATACCGCCGGGCGAACGGATGCCGCTGGCCGTGGGAAGGAACTCGCCCTCTTCGCCAACGCGCACGCACCAACCCCGATACGGTACGTTGCTGCTAAAGCTGCCAGTGAGACACAACACGACCCAGATGC
Source organism: Planctomycetales bacterium (assembly GCA_020427265.1). Classification (GTDB taxonomy): domain Bacteria; phylum Planctomycetota; class Planctomycetia; order Pirellulales; family JAGQOS01; genus JAGQOS01. The sequence goes on along the minus strand of JAGQOS010000018.1, from coordinate 7,823 downwards.
GTCCGTCCTTATCGAAATTCGATCCGAAAGCATACTCGTGATAGTCGTTCGAAATCTCCCAGCCATCGGCGACCACCTCGAACACGTCGGCCCGGCCGTCGCCGTCGCTATCCTTGATCCGCGATACATCGCAGCGTTGGGTCACGTACAGCCAACCGTTGCGATAGGCCAAGCCGAGTACTTCGTGCAGTCCGTGTGCGAACCGCGTGAATTTGGCGTCCTTCTCTGGCGTGGCGGTAAAGGCGTTTTCCACAATCCAGATCTCACCGCGTCGCGAGGCGACAGCCAGCTTCTGATCGGGAAGCAGTTCGATCGCGCCGACCTCGAGCACCACGCCCTCAGGTATCGGCAGCGTCAGGTAGCGATAGTAATCGTCCTCGGTCGGCTGCGTGTCGTCGGCACGCGCCGAGGCGACCCAAGCCAACGTGACCAGCGCAGCGACAAACGCGCCTAATGCAAACAGTCGATTTCCCATCGCCCGGTATTTCATCTATCAGATCCTCGGGATCGAATTTGTTAGGAATTTCGCTACCACTCAATTCTTTGCGTAATCGTCGCCTTACCGCCTTCGAACACGAGCGGCACAAGCAACTCGCCGCCGCGCGCAATGATCGGCTCCTGCTTCGACTCGATGGCGAGCCGCCAATCGTCGTCGATGCGATACTGCCGTTCGGCAAGCTTCTCCACTTTCTTGGCTGCCGCCGCGCGAAAATAGACATTCGCCGGTGGGGCGTCGCCTGCGGAGATCGTGAGTAGGCGATCGATTCGATGACTGGCGCCGTCGACCTGCGGTTGCGGAAAGTCTTCGATTTCCAGATCGCGCCAACGATAGCGAAAGATCGGCAAGCCGGCTGATGTAAGCCGGTAGCCAAGGAACCGATAACCTTGCTCCTTGGCCGCTTCCGCCGGCCAATTCGCTTCGAGCGATTCCAATTGCGCCAAGGGCGCTCCTTGCGCCAAGTGCACGGGCAATTCGCCAAGCGGACGTTGCGGGCCCTGTCCCCTGCCCTGCCAATGTCGCGAGGCGTCGATAAACTTGCCGCTCCAGACAAGCGCCAAGTGAAAACGATCGGCGTCAAAGGCCAGGTTAACTTGCTTCGGATACCCCACGGCGATGCCGCGCGGGCTGAGCCCTTCGATGAAGTTGCGATAAATGATCGGCCGCTCTTCCGGCACCAGCTCGATGGCGCCGCCAATCAAACCTTCGGGCAGCGCGGCCTTGCCGCCATCGGCCAAATAATCCCAGATCGATTCAATTTGCGTCGCCGCCTGACCATCGAGCACTTTCTTCAACGGGCTCTTCCCTTCCGGCCAAGCGGCCGGCATCCGCGTGCCGGGACGGAACGCTTGCGGGTTGAGCAAGTACTGATGAAACCAGTCGCGCCGCAAACGCTGGTGCATGGCGGTCATTTCGAGCGATTGCACGCCGGTCGACTTATGACCTGCGAACTGATGACATTTGATGCAGCCAAAGGCCTTATCACCGACCAACAACCGGCCTGCCGCCTTCACTTGCCGAGTCGCCACATCGAACTCAACCGGCTCAACAGCCGGCAGTGTATCGAGCTGTTCCCACAACCCGGCCAAGTGGCCTGTATTCTGTTTGCCGAACTTCGGCATGGCGACGTTCATGTAAGGGCGATCATCCGCACCGTCGGCCGGGATCTTCTCCAGCCAGGCATGCGTGAGTTTGGCGCCTACGCCAGTCAATCGAGGCGGAATGCGGCCCTCGTCGCCCATTTCCTTCTGCGTGCCGGTAAACAATTCGTTACGCTCTTGCGGAACGCCTCCACGATTGTCGCGCTCGTGGCAAGCGTAGCAATTGAGCGTGGTCATGGTCTGCACAACCTGGTCGCCGGCGGCGAGCACCAGGTCGGCCTTGGCAGCTTGCTTGATCGCCGCCACGAGCGAGGCTCGCTGCGCCTGGTTCAAATCGAAGGCCGGCACGCCGGGGCGCTGTTTTTCGCCCAAGCAACCCGCCGTCAGCGAGCCCTGGGCCAGTTCAGCCAGCGGTCGCAGTTTCGCATCGCCGTCGCCAGCCGATTCCTTCACGCCCTGATGCACATGGCATTGGGCGCAACCCGATGAGACGAACAGCTTGCGTCCGACGTCGAACAACTTGGGATTAGGACGAAACGGCGCATCGCCGCTCGGATCGGGGCGCTCGATCGGCTCCCGTGTGAGCGAAAGCGCTCCCACAAGCGATTGGCGAGCAATGCCCGGCCCTTGAAACTCGCCGCGCAGCTCGACACCGCCTGCGGCTTCGAAAAACTCGATCCGCACTTCATGCGGGCCGGCAGCGAGCTCGATCGCGCCGTCCTTGGTTGCCGGACCGTGGATATCGTCGTTATCGACCACGCGCTCGCCGTCGATCACCAGGCGACTGCCATCGTCGCTGTGAAGCCAGAATTGGTAGCGGCCCTGCTTGGGCGCGATGAAGAAGGATTCGTAGACCACGCCGAATTGGTCGTCGTTCGGACTTACACTCAAGTCCATCGCCGTGCACTCGCCTTCCTTCACCGGCTTGAGTTTATCGAAGTCGGGCAATTGCGACCAATCGCCTTCGTAGTAGCGATAACGGGCATTCTTGAGCATCTGCACATTGGCGCCCGCGCCAAGAAAGTGCGCCAAATTACGGGCATCGTCGCCTGAGAGTGGAAGCTGTGGCATGCGCCCCGACGGACGCACGGCGAGCGGATCGCCCAGGAACTTGGCCAGACTCGGAATCGAATACTTCTTCTCAATGCCGACCAGGGGCACGGAGTTGGGAAGCTCGGCCGCGCCTTCCAGCCGTGGATTATGGCAGGCGATACAACCGATCTCATGAAACTTTTTCTCGCCCTTTTGGGCTCGTCCGCGGTCGAACATCTCTTCCGCCACCGTGCCGCTCGCAGCGAGGAACTGCACAATCGCCTCGATCCGCTCTTCCTTTTCGGCCGCCGGCAAACCAGCAAACATGTCCGGCATCGTCGCACCAGGTTTCGTGGCTTGCGGGTCGGCCAGAAACTTGCGCAAGTAACCGGGCCGCACGCGCTGGGCCACCTCATTGAGGATCGGCGCCTGTTTGGCCTCAAGAGCCGCGTGCTGGGCATCGGCCGGTGCGTGGCACGAAGTGCAATTCAATTCGGTCAGTAACACGCGACCATTGGCGGCGGGATCGGCGTCGGCAGCGGAGTGAAACCGCTCGAAGCCGGGTACCATCGGAGCGGCGATCGCACGTGCACTGCCGGAGCTAACGAGGGCTAGCAACAGCGCCGTCGCTCTCGCAACAACTCGGCGACGCTCTGGACTTCGCCCGACACGATGAGGGTGATTGAAATGCTTCAAATTCGCATCTCCATACGGGAGGCCACTGGGCGATGACAGCCGCTGGAAGTAACGCTCGGCGGCAGAGATCGGCGGGGCAGATATGTGGGAGGGAATCCTTGCCATGGCAAGGCCTGTGGGACAGGTATTAAGCTAGTCCATCGCGCGGCGAAACGCAAATCCGCCGCGAAAAGCGCAAGCAGCCGTCATCCCAACCGTCTTTCAGGCCCCTTCCCTGCGCCGCACCAGCAACGCGACCTGCCGGCCGTTCAGCGGGGCGGCAACCAGAATCCCAGGCGACGACCCGCGTAGCCCTAGCTTGCGGCGCAGACTGTCCGGATCCATGTCGACGCCGCGCTTCTTGATTTCCAACCGCCCGATATCTCGGCTGGCTAAAGCCGCCTTGAGCGGCTTGATCGAGAGCGGCAGAACTTCCTCCACTTGAAAACAGGTGGCGAGCGGATGGGTTGCCGGTTGTTCGCCGGTCAGGTAGGCGCAGCGAGGATCAAATCTCCACGCCCCTAACTCGTGAGCCAGCGCGCCGTCGAGCTTTGCCGCCAACACGGCCGAGTCGGGCTCGAAGAGGTAGGGCGCCAGGCGTGCTTCGTGATGCACCGGCGTATCTGTGCGACCCACGATCGACGCGACACCGGCGGACGAAATCGCAGTTGCGCTTCGCTGGCCAGCTTGTAAGGCAAACTGACCGAACCAAACGACCAATTGCCGACACTCTCCGCGCGTGCTGATCCATTCTAATTCGGCCGCGTCTTCCCAGTCTGCGGGTACGCTTGCGGCCGGCGCCAATTTGATTGCGCCATGCTGGTTGTATGTAATCGCTTCGCGAAGCCAGCTCGCATCGGGTTGATGATCTTCCAGGCGTGTCGAACGGCGACCTCGGGCCCGGCGATCGGGGTCGATGTGCCAACCGTCAACATCAGCCACCTGTTGCGGCCGCGCCGTTGCGCAGACGACTTGCGTTGCCGACTGCGCCGATGAGCCAGCCACGCGGAGATTCGCCTCGGCCAACAGAGCGACCGCAGGATTGTTGTCAACACCGATCGTCGGTCGTTGGGCGGCCAGCGCGATCAGATCGCCGCCGATGCCGGAGCATAGGTCGAGCCGACTGCCGACGTCGAAGAATCTCGACGCCTTATATTCTGCTATCGATTGCTCGGTCGCCTGTTCCAACTGCACACGTGCAAAGAACATTTCCCCAGCTTGCGAAAACTTCGCACTTGCCCGACGACGCAGTTCAACTTGTTCAGCCACGAGGCGGGAGCGTTCGGCCGGCACGTGCTTGCGGAGTTGATTCGCCACGTAAAACGAATCCTTACAATCGGCATACTCAGCGAGCAGAGGCGCCGCGGCGGCGCTCACGAGCCAGCGAAGATCTTCGAGTTGCGATTTGTCCATGATTTACCGATACAACAAGTTCGGATCAGGCAAGCCATGCAAGGTCGACTCATTGTAACGAGAATCCGCTGGGCGTTGATCCTCGATCCGGTTTTGCATGCCATGCCGACTGCATCGCCAGCCGCATGACGGGAAAAGATGAACGCGTTGAAGCGTCGAAATAGCTATCAGGCACTTCCATGCAATTACTTCGTTCACTTTCGTTTTTGCTGAGACTGAGCATGCTTCGCCGTATGTTGTTCCTGCTGCTGCTTGCGGCCGCCGTGGGGATTCCCTACTTTTCGAGCAACTCGCCGGGGCTCAGCGACCGGCTCAATACTTGGTGGAATTCCCAGCCGGCTGCTTCGGATCGCGCTGCTGGCGAGGCGCGCGAATTAATCGGCGCCTGGGACCAGCCCACCGGCGCGGCGCAGCCAATGGAGCCCATCGCGCCGGGCGCCGGCCCGGTTCCACACGCGCCGATCGCCAAGCTGGCCGATGTGCTGCGGTTCGACGTCTCACCCGATTGGGTGCGCGCCAACTGGCCGCGCAGCTCGACCGTGTTAGGCGAGGCCGACAGCTACGCCCTGCGCGTTCCGTTGCTAAGCGGCACTTCGATCGACGACGTGGCCGGCGCGATCACCTACTATTTCGATCCGCAGCAGCGCGTGACTCGCATCTTCCTGAATGGGCGCACCGGCGATCCACGCAAGATTGTGGCGCTAGCTCGTTCGCGATTTCAAATGCTGCCGCGCATGCCGCGCACACAAGGCGAACAGCTCTATCAATATCGCTGGAACGATCAGCCGGTAGGTGAATTGGCGATTCGGCCGGCCGACACGTTTTCACACGCGGATCCCTACGCTAATTATCGCGTGGAACTCGACGTGCTCGTGCCAGGCCAACCGGGGCCGGCTCGCCCGCTGGAGCCGCTCTTTAGCGCGCGGCCCAGCCTTTTTCAATAGCTGGTCGTCGCCTACCAGCCCATAACCATATTCGACTCGATCGCCTTGCGGGCGTCTTCCAAGTCGGTACCGGTATGCTGCATATACAGGCGAATAGCATGCACCTTATCGCCCGAGGCTTTCGACAGGCAGTCGCGCGCCGTGTTGCATGGATCGATGTCCCCCTGGATGCCCAACACGCTCTTGGAGATGACCCAACTGTCGCGCGGACGCTTCGTCAGCCGCAAAATGTCTTCGCGGGGATAAGCTTCTTTGACCACGCCACGGGCCGAATCTTCATCGTCGGCCCAGGTGATCATGATGTGCATCTCAGTTTCGACCTCGAACAGGGGCATGTTCTCCTCCTTGGGGCGCGCTGCGCCCATGTGTAAAAGCGATGGATTCAGAAATTCGCCGCGCAAACCAATCCGTCACGATGCGCGAGCGATGGTTAGATGTTGGTTTCTGAATCGTACATTTTTCCAGGCCTTAGAGTCAACCACGTCTGCCGGCCTTACCGCAACGCATCAGGGGCGCCTGATGGACAGGTCGGGAGCGGATCCATTCTGGCGGCGGAATCGCAATTTTCCGCCCTTTCTGCTGCTAGCTTTCTCCGACCTGCCGCCGCCAAGGTATAATGAACTTTTCCCCGGCGCCGGCCACAGAATGCCGGGTCCGGCACCAAGTCGACGTCTGGGCAACACTCGCCTGGTCGGGCGGCATCCGCTAATTTCTTGACTTTTTGATTGTTTTGACGATAGCGTACCGTGCCTGCACCCTTCGCATCTCGAACTGCGGCCTGGCGAGTCATCGCCAGTTTTGCGGCATGGAGCCTGGTGGCAATCGGCACCGAGGGGATGGATCGGATTACCGTGCGCCGCGACGGTGAGGAAATCCGTCTCGAAGGCAAAATCTTGCTTACGGCAGGCGATGGCGGCGTGCTGCTCGAAGCGCGAGACGGACAACTTTGGGCCGTAACGGCCGACCAGCTCGCGGCGCGCAGCGAAACACCCGCGCCATTCGAATCGTATTCGTCGGCCGAATTGGGCGAAAGCCTGTTGGCCGAACTACCCGCGGGTTTTCAACTTCACGAGACGGCGCATTATCTGATCTGTTACAACACGTCGAAAGCCTATGCCTCTTGGTGCGGATCGCTCTTCGAGCGTCTGTACGGCGCGTCGGACAATTACTGGACCCGGCGCGGATTCGAAATCCACGAGCCGAAAGGCCCGTTGATTGTGCTCGTCTTCGCCGATCAAAGATCGTACGAAAGCTTCGCCAAACGCGACCTGGGCGACGCAGCGGGTTCGATTGTTGCGTATTACAGTCTGCAATCGAACCGCGTGGCGATGTACGACCTGACCGGCTCCGAAGCGATCCGCGCGGCTAACGGGCGGCGCGGCTCGCTGCGGCAGATCAACGCCATGTTGTCGCGTCCGGAAGCCGCGCCGATGGTCGCGACCATCGTGCATGAAGCGACCCATCAGATCGCTTACAACTCGGGCCTGCAGAAACGTTATACCGACGTGCCTTTGTGGGTCAGCGAGGGTTTGGCCATCTATTTCGAAACGCCCGATTTGAAAAGCCAGCGAGGCTGGCGGGGCATCGGCCAGGTGAATCGTCCGCGCTTGGCGACGTTTCAACAGAACCTGGCCGGTCGCGCGCCCGGTTCGCTAGCCCGGTTGCTTTCTAGCGACACCCAAATGCGCGACGTGGAAACTGCGGCCGACGCTTATGCCGAAGCCTGGGCGCTCACGTTCTATCTCATGCGGCAACGGCCCGAGCAATACGCGGCCTATCTCAAAATGCTCGCCAAGAAAGAACATCTTGTCTGGGGCAATGGAGAAGAGCGCTTACGCGAATTCCAGACGCACTTCGGCGATATCCAAGAACTCGAGGCCGACTTCGTCGCCACGATGGCGAAACTACGGTAGCCAGCCCGGTAACGCCGCGCTGCACGTAGAGGTCAGGCGGAGAAGTCGCCGACGGTGGGTTCGACCAGACGCCGAAAATCCTCAAACGCCATGCCGACCAATTCCGTATGCGTGCCGGCGTTAAAAGCAATCGCTTCGTCGTCGGTCAACGGCCGCGAAACAAAAACTCGCATCCCGTAGAGATTTCCAAACGGTGGCATGCCGCCCGGTTCGCAGTCGGGAAAATCTCCTTTGAATTCCTCTTCGC
>JAGQOS010000189.1 GCA_020427265.1 Planctomycetales bacterium | reverse complement strand
CGCACCGGACGGGCGAGTTCGTCTTCCTTCGGCTTCCACCAACGAGACTGCGAAAGATTGTCGAAGCGCATGGCCTGACAACCCGTGAGCGCAACGGCCGTTAATAGCAGGAGCCCGGTTTGCCAGCGCAGGAAGGTTGCATTCATCGCCGTTCGCTCTCGGTTCGTGGGTGGCTGTCGGTTCGCGCAGGTTCGCTAAAGCGAACTAACGGTTGTGCAGCGTTTGGGCCGACGTCCGTTCCCATGCCGGCGTCGATTTCCTGCTGAGCAACCACAATGCTTGGCATCCGCGCGGAGGCTGGCGCATGGCTCGTGGCGTCGGTCGGCGCGGCGCCCTCGGCGGGCGCGGGAATCGCTTCGGGGTGGTTCGGCTGCATGTCGGGATAGATCGTGGGCACCGATTCGGCGCCACCGTGATAGGGTGTCGCGCCGATGTCGCCGTGAATGTCGACCACGTCGCCCAGGCACCAGCTCATGCGTGCCGTTTCCATTTGCTTGAGCCACTCCGCATCTTCTTCGCTGTCGACCACATGCGGCGTCATGATGATCAGCAATTCGGTGCGCCGATGCATGATATTTTCGTAGCGCATCAAGTGGCCTAACACCGGAATGTTCGAAAGGTATGGCACGCTGCGCGTGACGGTTTGCTTGTTCTTCGTAATCAGCCCGCCCAAGACCACCGTCTGGCCGCTACGGCTGCTCACCGTGGTTTGCGCCGTGGTGATATTGATGACCGGCGAGCGAATGACGTCGCCATTGGAGTTGATCGAGATCGGAATTCCGTCTTCGATCGGCCCGAGTTCCGACTTCTCGGCGTCGATTTCCATCACGACCAGGCCATCGGGGCTGATCCGCGGCGTCACGCCGAGCAAGATGCCAACGTTTTCGAGCACCGTGTTGTTGATCGTGCCGTTCTGTGTCAACTGCGACGATGTGATTCGCGGCACGCGCTGGCCCACTTGCACAAAGGCCGGCTGGTTGTCCATGGTCATCACTTGCGGCCGGCTGAGGATATCGAGCCGGCGATCGTCCTGCAAGGCGCGCAACAGAATGCTTAGCGAATCGCTGCCTGCGCTTAAGATCAGGCCGCCGTAGCCGAGATCCGCATTGGTGCGCATGACGGCGAAATTCGATAGCGCCTGCCCGGCCAGGCTTTCGCGCGTGTCGCGCGAGTCGGCCCGGCTCGCATTGCCGAGATCCTGATTGTTGAAATTGAAGCCGGGAATTTGTGTTCCGGTCGCCGCGTCGAAAACGCTACGGTCGAACAGCAACGAATCCTGGATGCCCAGTTCCGTTCCGAATTCGTATTCGTCGTTTAGCGCGACTTCGGCAATCAGCACTTGAATCAGCACCATGGGCGGCCGCCGATCCAAGTCTTCGACAATGCGTTTGATTTCCTCGAAGAATTCCGGTGTCGCGCTGACGATCAGGGCGTTGCTGACCGGTTCGGGAACGACGACCACTTCGCGTTCAATCTGCTCAAACGGGCTGACCGATTCCGGGGCAATGTCTTGCACTTGGCGTTCGCTGCGCAAGAATTCGTTGATGGCGTTTGCCACATCGAGTGCGGGTGCGTAGCGCAACCGGTAAACGGTGCTTTCGCGCTGATTGATGTCTTCCTCGTCGAGCCGCAGCAAGATCGCTTCGACCACGGTCAGATCGCCCGACGAGCCCGAAGCGATGATGCTGTTCGTGCGCTCATCGACTGAAAACCGCAACGGCACGAGCGAACTTTCACCTTGCCCTGCCCCGGTTTGTGTGGCGGGCTGATCGGCCTGTTGCGATTGCCCGAAGAGCTCGTTGAGCATGTCGGCCAGGCCCACGGCATCGCCATTGATGATCGTGAATACTTTGATCTGAGCTTCCGCCGTTGGCAGTTGATCGAGCTGGGCGATCAACTCGGCGATCAGGTCCATGCTCTCGGCGGGCCCGGTCACCAGCAAGGCGTTAGCGCGGGCATCGCCAGTTACGCGGACATCGGCCAGGATGCCCGATTTCAGAATCTTCCGCCCCTGCGAATCGAGCGTCGCCAGCGTAAGCATCGAAGATCGCGCGCCGGAATTGCGGTTCTGTTGGCTGCCGGTTGTTTGCCCGCCGCCGGGAACCTGGTTGCCTCCCTGTTGCCCGCTACGGCTGCCGGTAATGGCTTCTTGCAGTACGGGCGCTAAGTCTTCGGCAAGCGTGTTCTTGAGATGAAACACGCGTACTTCGTTGCTCGCGGCGCTGGCGGAAACATCGATCTCCGCCAGCAGCGCGGCCACTTCGTCGAGATCGCGCGGACTCGCCTGCACGATTACCGCGTTGCTGCGATATTCGGGTATCACACGAACCTTCGCGCCGAGGGCGATGCGTTCTTCGTAAAAGTCTTCGATCGCCTGCGCCGCATCGAGCGCCGCCAGATGGGCCAGTTGATACACGCGAAACTGCGTGCTCGGGTCCACCGGCTCGTCGACGGCCTTAATCAGATCGATGGCTCCCTTCACGGCTTCCGCGCGTCCGACCAGCAGCAAGGCATTGGGTTTGCCGAGCGGCGTGATCGTGATGCTCCCGTGGCGCGGCGCGAGCACCTGGCCGTAGAGTTGCTCGACCAACTCCGCTACCGCTTCGTTATTGGCATGCTGTAAGCGATAAACTTCAATCGCCGGCACGGTTTCGGCGCTTAAACGTTCGATGTCGTCGATCACGCGCAGCACGCGGGCGACATCGTCTTTGTGGCCGCGGACGACGAGTACATCCAGGCCTTCGAGGAACTCGATCCGCACCGGGCCGTTCATCGCGCCGCCGGCGGCCGCGGCTTCCTCGTTGTTCGCCGGCGCGTCGGCTTCCGCTTCCGCAGCGTTGTTGGGGCCGTCGCCGGCTGTAGCGGTTTCTTCGGCGCCAGGTTGTTGAAATAGTTTGGCGATCAGGTGGGCGTTGCGAGGCGGTTCCGCTGGCCCATCGTCCCGGCTCCGCGATTGCTCGCGCGCCAGCAAGAAGGCCGCCACAGCCTCGCGCACCTTATCGCGATTCGAGTTGGTAAACGGCACACGCACCGAGACATCGGCCGATCCGTCGGTTCCAATTGCCGTGGGCAATGCCGGTCGGCCACTGGGGGCATTTTCATTCACACTCGGCAAGCGCTCGGCTACAGCCAGTCGAGTAATGGTGGCTTCGATTTCCCGGCGTACGTCGGCGGGCGCGGAGACGATAATCTGGCTGGTTCGTTCATCGGCGGCAATGCGCACGTCGGCCCGCTGGGCATATTTCTGTTGCAGTTGATCGCGCACGGCGCCAAGCACGGGAGCCGGCACTCGAAACGCGTGCAGCGCAACCTCGCTACCGGCTTCCGCCAGCCGCCCCGGCTGTTGGGCCCTGACGTTGGCCACGATGAGCGTGGCCAACAGCGTCAGCAAAACGGTCGAGAATCGCAGTCGATTCATCTCGGCATCCTGTCGCCCGAGGAAAGTGGATCGAAATGGAAAGACGTTCGGCCTGGCGTCGCTAGGAATACGACGCGCCCGCAAAATCTTCGTAATACGGATAATCGGCAAAGTTTCCCCAGTTTCTAAAGCGAAAGAATTCCCGACTTCAACCACCGCTTCGGCCCGGCGTTGCCGCCTGCCCGTTGCCGCCGGTGGAGGACTCGTGTGTAATTTCAATCGAACTGGAATTGGCGTGAATTCGCGGCATAAGTGCTCATCGCCCATTCAATTTGCTTATAATGCGATCCTTTCCGACCAGGGCGATTCGGTGTCTCTAAATAACGAAAGCAGCAGATGACAGGCGATCAACGGGCGAGTCTTGGCGTGCTTCTGGTGCTAGCAATTTCCCAATGGGCGTCGCCCGCGCTTCGAGCAGCCGAAACGCCCAAGCGGCCCAACATCGTCGTCGTGTTCATCGATGACATGGGCTGGGGCGACCTCTCGTGCTTCGGCAATACCCAGGCGCAGACGCCGCACATCGATCGGCTCGCCGCCGAGGGAATTCGTTTTTCGCAGTTCTATGTGAACTCGCCCATTTGCTCACCTTCGCGCTGCGCGCTAACGACCGGTCAGTACCCGCAACGCTGGCGGATTAGTTCCTACCTGGCGCATCGCCAGGAAAACGAGCGTCGCGGTGTGGCCCAATGGCTCGATTTGAGGGCGCCCGTGCTGGCGCGCTACTTGCAAGTCAGCGGCTATGCGACGGGACACTTCGGCAAGTGGCATTTGGGCGGGCAGCGCGATGTTGGCGAAGCACCGTTGATTACGGAGTACGGCTTCGACGAGTCGCTAACCAACTTCGAAGGGCTAGGCCCCAGGCTGTTGGGGCTGTGTGATGCGCACGATGGGAAGCCGATACGACGCCACGCGCTCGGTTCCGACAAGCTGGGGCGAGGACCGGTCATATGGCGAGACCGAGCCCTGTTGACCGAAGGCTATGTCGAGGCGGCCGTCAAATTCGTCGAGCAGGCGCAGGAAAAGAGCCGGCCATTCTTTATCAACGTATGGCCCGACGACGTGCATTCCCCCTTCTTTCCTCCGCAAGCCAAGCGCGGCGATGGCAGCAAGCGGCAACTATATCACGGCGTGCTCGAAACGATGGACCGGCAACTCGCCGTGCTGTTGGACCGGATTCGGCAATCGCCCGAACTGCGCGACAACACGCTCGTTCTCCTCTGTTCCGACAATGGGCACGAACCCGGGGCCGGCAGCGGCGGGCCGTTTCGCGGCGCAAAGACAACCCTCTACGAGGGCGGAATCCGTTCGCCGCTCATCGTATGGGGGCCCGGCCTGTTGGCCGAGGGAAAGGCCGGCACACGTAACGATACCAGCGTGTTTGCGGCCTTCGATCTGGCGCCTTCGCTGCTGTCCATCACCGGCGTCCAAACGCCCGCCGATGCGAAGTTCGACGGCGAGGATTTGGCCGCTGTTGTGTTGGGCGCTAGCACCGCCTCGCGCAACGAGCCCATTTTTTGGCGACGTCCGCCCGACCGCAAGTCGTGGCCGCGAATGCTCTCCGGGGTCTATCCCGATCTGGCCGTGCGCGACGGCGAGTGGAAACTTCTGTGTGAATACGATGGTTCGCAGCCGGAGCTTTACCGCCTGGCCGACGATCCTGGTGAGGCGAAGAATCTGGCCTCGATGTATCCCGACGTCGTCGCTCGGCTCACTTCGGCAGTGGTTGCCTGGCACAAAGCGATGCCGGCCGATCATGGCCCCGAACTAGGACGCCAGGTTCTCAGCCAACCGAAGTGAGCATGGCGGCACGAAACTACGACTTCGCGCCCAGGCTCGCCACCCGGCTACCCGTGGCGCGTTCGTTCGTGGTGCGATACGTGCGAGCCGAATTCGGCGCCGTCGCACGGCCTCGGCCGCTCGCAGGGCGCGATGCCGTCGTAGCATGCGAAGTGCGTTGAATCGGGCGGGCCGAAGCGGCGGTCGATCGGACGGGTTGCTTGCGCGAGGCGCTGTAGTACGGCTCGTTGGGAACGTACGTGGGTTGCGAGTGCGTGCCGTGCGAAGCACAGCCCTGACACCCTTGGCCCGGCATGGCGTAGTCGCAACAATCGCCGTCACCGCCACACGGTTTCGACGAGGTTGGACCAATCCAATGTCCGCAGCCATCGCACGGTTCGCAGCAGGCCGGCGGATCGCTGATGTAATCGAACACATACATATCGCCGCAGCCCCAGCCAAAGAACCCGCCGCAGCCCGAATTCGTGTGTTTCGCGGGACGGCAACCCCAATGCCGGAACGGAATCAAACTACCGCACCCGCTGCCGCAACTGCCGCAATCGCTTGTCGAGGCGCAACTAGAGCACTCGCTCGCGGCCGAACATTCGTCGCATCCGCAGCCGTCGCCATGGTCCCAATCGCCAAAGTGCGACGCTGAAAAGCCATGGCCGCCCGAATATCCGCAGCCGTGATAGCACGAAGTGAAGCAGTGCTGGCCGCAACAACCGGTACTCAAAGCAGCCAGGAGGCAGAGCATGCCGAGAAACGCACAGGATCGACGCATGGTCACGTTCCTTCCGTGGAAGACCTATCGCAAATTCGACGCGCGAAAACGCCGGACCGACCGTCTGAGCGGCCTGTCGAGCCAATTCGCGCCGTGTTCGTCTGCCCCCCCTGGGACAGGCTTCTTCCAAGTGTATCGGCCGCAAGATTCGCGAAATCGAGAAAACTGTTACAATCGGCAAAGTTTCCCACGCATGCGTGGCTCGATTCTCCATGTGCCCGCGACCTTCGCGATGACATCTATTCCGCTGCCCCGACTTGTCCGGCGTTTGGCCTGGTTGTTGGCCTGGGGAGTGTTGGCCTGGTTAATCGTTTCGGCGATCGTCGCCTGGCGGCTGACGCATCGCTTCGCGCCGCCCGCGGCCGAACCGGCGCCGCAAGTTGATTGGGCACGGTTCGAAGAACTGCGACTGGAAACGACCGACGGTGAGTCGCTTGGCGCCTGGCTGGTGCGGCACGAAACGCCCGTGGGCTCGGCGCTTGTTCTGCATGGAATTCGCGGTTCGCGCAGCGGCGGCCGGGCGCTCATCAAACGGTTACACGGCCATCGACTGAATGTGTTGGCGATTACACTGCGCGGGCACGGCGACAGTACGGGTGATGTAATCGATTTCGGTTATGGTTCACGTTTCGATGTGACGGCCGGCATCGATGCATTACGGCGCGAGTGTCCTGAGAAGCCCGTGTTCGTTTTTGGCCAATCGCTCGGCGCGGCGGCCGTCCTGTATGCGGCCGATCATCTCGACGATCGGGTGGCCGGCGTTTTGCTGGAGCACCCCTACCGCGATCTCAACTCGGCCGTCTGGCATCGCCTCTCGATGCATCTTCCCCCGGGGTTCGACTACCTGGCGTACGCCGGCTTGCGCATCTGGGAGCCGGTGTTTCTGACTGTTCCCAGCAACGAGCTCGCGCCGCAAAACTACATTTCGAAGCTGCCGGCGAGCTTGCCGGTGGTTCTGCTCAATGGTGCGGAAGATCGTCGGGCGCCGGTAGAGGAAACGCGCGAACTCGGCGCTCGGGCGCCTCGATTGCTGCAATTTATTGAAGTGCCGCAAGTGGGCCACGTTCCCTTGTCGGGCGCCGCGCCAAAACTCTACGACGAAGCGGTCGATTTGCTCCTGCGGACAGGGCTGGAGGACGCCTTGCGGGCAAGCGAAGCGTATTAGAGAATAAGGCCTCGTTTCATCCGGCCATTAGCCGATTCCTTGCTCTTCCCTCTGCCCACCTGGATCTCTCGATGAGCGACCTGGCAACCGACAACTTGGCCGACGCACTGCAACGCTACGAAATTGAGTTGCCCACGGACCAAATCGAACAACTCGATCGCTATCGGTCCGTACTCTGGCGCGAAAACGAAAAGCTCAACCTGACGCGGCATACGACGTTCGAAAAATTTGTCACCCGCGACGTGGTCGATTCGCTCGCCTTGACTCGCCTGCTGGACATCGGTGAATCGGTGCTCGACTTGGGGACAGGCGGCGGCGTGCCAGGCCTGATTCTGGCGATAGTGCGCCCCGATCTGCGGGTGACGGCCTGCGATTCGGTAGCGAAGCGGGCGCGGGCCACGGCGGAAATCGCTGCCGAAATTGCGTCGCCGGCCCAGGTCCTGCACGCTTCGGCGCAATCGCTGCTCGAATCGCGCCGCTTCGACACGATCGTGGTTCGCGCAGTCGCGCCGCTGCGGAAATTACTCACCTGGCTACAACCGCACTGGGACGTCTTCGATCAGCTCCTGTTGATCAAGGGCAAGAATTGGGTTCAAGAACGTGGCGAGGCGCGACACCTGGGCCTGCTGGGCGATTTGCAGCTCCGGCGCGTGCATACCTATGAAACGCCGGGCAGCGGTGCGGAAAATGTTGTGTTGCGTGTTTGTCCTCGCCAGGACGGGCATGCCGACGAGGATCTGGAAACGGAGTGATGCCATGGAAAGCACCGAAGCTTGGCGCGATTGTTTCACGAACTGGCCGGACGAAGTCCCGCGACGCGGCATTCTCGTTACCGGGTATGCCGAACAGGTGGCGTTCGACGCCTTCTACACGAACCCCGAGTTTCTGCTGATCACGCGCAACGCTCCCGATGCTTTGGGCGCTCGGCAGTTGATCATTCGCTACAGCGACATCTCGGCGTTGAAGATCACGGATGTCGTCCCACCGAAGGCCTGGTCGAAGCTCGGCTTTGCCGGCGCGACAAAACGTGCGAGCGGCCCGACGGGCGATCGGCGACAAGCGCCGCCACGGCCATCGTAGCCTGCCTGGCGTTCGCCGCTACGGGGTAGCGGTTCAACCCCGAAAGCCTTACACTAACAATCACAGCTCTCGACGAATGTCGCCGCCGTGGTCCTTCTGCGGTGAAGAACTAAAACGAAACGTCCGACTTTTCAGGAGATCTCGCAGTGGCCAAAGAAACGGAAACTCCCGAAACCAAC
>JAGQOS010000188.1 GCA_020427265.1 Planctomycetales bacterium | reverse complement strand
TCTGTGTGTAGGAGTCCTGTGCGCCGAAGAAACGGAACTTCTTCGAGGCGGCACCCGGCCAGATGGACCGATCCATTTTCGATCTGATAAGCATTGAAGAGTTGCGAGGTCAACTCATGGACCTGCTGCGGCTGCACGACAGGACGGGCATGGACTGCCACCCCTTGCTCGCTCAGCATCCCGACCAGCTTGCTTAAGAAGGGCGTCGCCAGGTCGGCCAGTTCGACTGGCGGAATGGCCGCCGGGTCGACCCGATCCGTATCGAACGTCAACATACAGGGCGCCTCGCTGGGCGCGTCTGCGACGACAGGAAACTCGACGCGGAAGACTCCAGGCGATGTCTCAACCAGTTCCAAACACAATTGCGCAAGCGCCCAGCGAACAAATGTTCTGGTCGTATCAGCGGGCGCGGTTGGAGGGAGCACTACGATCATCGCCAGGAGTTCACGGACGCCATCGGGCCATCATACCCTACGTAATACATATACCACATCCTCGGTCTCGGGGCCGACGCGAATCGGCTCGTCAATCTCGTACGCAAAGTCATACACGGCGGCTACTTCGAACGCGGAATCGCTTTCCAGAAGCGCCCGCATTTGCCGCGCCGTGTACGTACGGAAGCCGATTTCATTCGCCAACCGAAAGTTCTGGGTCGGCGTGTAAACGTCGAAGGTCATGCCGACCGTCTCCATTCGAGCCTTCAGGTCGACGCTGAGGGTCTGCATGTGTGAAATGACGGCCAAATTGCCCCGTCGCGCCGCCCAACTCTCCTCGTCGATGGCCTCGCCTCGGGTGGGGGTTAGATGAAGCCCCAGCAAATAGATGCCGCCTGGCGCCAACGCGTTGGCCATGCACTCGAGATGCGCGCGGGCCTGCGATTCACTCGCCAGATGACGGAAGCTATTGATTGTGTTGAACGCGGCGTCGACTGGCCGGCGCAAAGTGAAATCGGCCATGTCGCCAACGACTGCCGTGGACTTAAAGCCGTGCCGAGCAAGTCGGCGATTACAGTAGGCAACGGCCTTGGGGTTCAGGTCGTTACCAGCCACCCGATAACCCGCCTTGGCCAGCGGCAGCAAAAGCCTTCCCGTTCCACATGCCGGCTCGAATACTCGGCGCACCCGCCGGGCGGCGTAGCGATCGAACGCCGCCAGCAGGAAGTCGTATTCGGCCTTCCAATCGCTGCCGAATACGAGATCGTAGTACTTGGGGTAGTCGTATAGGTTGCCGAGACGTGTTTCCATGCGGGTGAAGACTTTACGAATGACGACGAGCGAATTACCGACAAATGCTGGAAAGCCAAATTCTAGAATGTATGCGCGAAGTTGGCGATGGCTACTGAGCTGGCATGAGCAAAGTGCCTGACAAGGTCATCCAGGATAACGCGACGAATTGCAGCGGAACCGCCGCGTCACTCGTTCGTCCTACCTTGTCTTCCCGTCGGCATACGGATTCAGGCGAATCTTGGCCTTGATCTCTTCCTTGAGACGCCGCAGGACCGATTCTTTTTCGGTGGTATCGAGGATTCTCGTGACAACCGTCTTGGGAGATTCGCTTCCCCAGCTCGCGCCATGCTCGAAATAGTAGCGGGCGGCTTGACCGACAATGTAGGAGCCATAGCCGGCTGCGGCCCCTTGCGGTAGCGCCGTCAGGACCGTGCCATGCCCAAGTGTCAGGCCCTTGAAGAACGACGACGCGTAGCTGGTAACAGCTTCGCCTAGCATCACCCATCCGGCCGCTTTAAGAATGGATTCCACAAGCGCCCGCGCATTCTTAGAGGTCAATTCGATACCATAGACTTTCGCCAAATTGACAACCATGGTCACGTCGACCGCACTGCCCCCGACGACATCGACCAGCGGTAATGGGTTGATCGCCACGGCAATCGACTTAACAACGGCATAGCTCCAGACCATCGACTGCGCCTTGCGTTCGCGCATTTGTATGCGCAACGCAGCCATGCGATCGCTCTTATCGGCCGCATACATGGCCCCATTCAATGCCAGCAGAGACTTTCCTTCACGTTCCAAAACTTCGAGTGCTCGGATACGCACCGACTCTACGTCGGGCGAAGGCTTGCGCCATTGGCTGCGCGTCGAACCATCAGCCGATTCGATCACATACTCGGTCTCCTTGGGATCGGCCCGGCAAAAGAGAATATTCTCTTGATCGACGAGCGCTGCGTAACGGGGACCATGGAACATTTCGCTCAGGGCGTTTAGCTCGGTTCGCGAATAGAGATCCGTCTTGTTCAAGATGAGGAGAATCGGCTTATGGCTGGCCGCCAACTCGACCAACGCCGAGTATTCGGTTTCGTTCAGATCGGAATCCGTGACGAAGAGAATCAGGTCGGCCCGTTGCGCCGCGGCCCGGGCGATTTCGGCGCGGCCGGCTCCGTCGACTTCGTTCAAGCCGGGTGTGTCGACCAGGACAACTTGTGAATCGGCAAATCCGGGCACGCAGTAGCCTGCGCCGCTCCAGCTTTGATGCCACACATCCTTCGTCCAGCCTCCTTGTACGTTGACCTCCGAAACGGCATCGCCGATCAAAGCATTGATCAACGCCGACTTTCCGGTGCTAATTTCGCCGAAGACGACGATTTCGACGCGGCCCGTTTCGAGCTTGCGCGCCATCTCTTCTAACTCACTCAGATCGCTGGCGAGCGACGCGCGCTCTTCGTTACTGCAGCCGGCAAATCTTTCGATCGCTCGGCGCACGGCGGCCAGCGCGGCTCGGTAGTCGTCGTCGATTGCCTGATCGCGCGGCGTCATGCGGTATCCTCATCCTCGGTCAAACGCGTGCGGCCCGCCTGCACAAGCTTGCGCAGTTCGTCGGGGCGCGTGACTTCCTCCCATTTCCGCCGCGCTAATTCGGCTAAACCGGCCGACGACACGGACATTTCCTTTTGGAAATACGCCACAAATACTTTGCCGATCCAACGCGTAAGGAGCGCCTGGACCAATCCTTGAATCAAACCGCCGGCGACTGTGCCGACGCCGGGCACGGTCTTAAGCATGGAACCGAGTAAACTGCCGATCGCCGGCGCGGCAGCCGTAACTCCAAGCATGCCGATCAGGTTCTTGGTTAATTGCGCCAACAGTTCGACGATCGTGTTGGCGTCGATCTCCTGTTGATAGACGTGCGCCAAGTCGAGCACCATCTTTACGGTAATCGCACTGCCGCCGGCCAAATCCAAAAGCGGCAGCGGATTCACGGCCGTCGCGCCACCGGCGGCCCACATATATTTCGTGATCAATTCGTCGGCGCGTGAATCGAGCGAAGCGCGGGCCTGGGCTTTTGCCGATTCGACGAGCCCGCGAGATTGCAACAACAGATTCGCTAGCAGAAGATCCCGGCCGTCGCGCGCCACGATAGCCAGCAAGCGTTCGGCCAACGGCGAAATATCGGCCGCCTGCTCAACCGTTTCGCTCATTTCGGAACCATCGGCCAGCACTCGCACCCGCTCGCGCAACGAGGAACGCGATCGCACGGCCACGATATCGTTCGTATCAATCAACGCAGCGGCCTGCTTCGCAATTTGGCCAAGCAACAACCTGCGGTCGTCGTCCGAGTACCAATCTTGCTTGTTCAGGCAAATGACAACTCGTTTCTCCATTTCACAGAGCTGTCGCAACAGATCCATTTCGTAGGCCTTCAATGGACCATCGACCACGAACAACACGAGATCCGCATTCTTGGCATGAGCCGCGGCCGCGGCCGCGCGCGATTCGCCCTCGACTTCGGCCAATCCGGGCGTGTCAACAAGAATCGCCTTATCGCCCGCGGGCCAGGCGATTTCACCAGCTGTTCGAGTTGTGCCGCCGCGCGGATCGGCGCGGAATATTTCGCGCCCGGCCAGAGCGTTCAACAGCGACGACTTGCCACTGGAGATCGTTCCGAACGCTACCAACTCGAGCTGCTCCGCCGCTAGCTTCGCTTCGACCTGCGCTACCTGGGAATGCACCTGGTCGCGAACGGCGGCGGCTACCATATCGCCCCCAGCAAAGTTTTCACTCGCCTCCAGATTTTCATGAAGCTCACGTTGTCGTTGTTCGCGCGAGAGCTGGCTGGGATTTTTGGCGCGCTGGCTTGCCCGCTTGACTTTGCGGCGTGTATTCCAGAGCACGCGCACGAGAATCCACACGGAAGCGCCGGCTAACAGCGCCGCGCCCAATCCGACGATCGCCAAATAGGCCATGGCCCAGCGGGGACCGATTTCCTGCGCCCTGCGATACTGTTCCGTGACCTGCGGCGGCATCGTGACCAAGAGATATCCGAGCCCGATCACGAGGATTAGCAACAACAGTCCGGCTAGTTGGCGTTGGCTCTTCATGAAGATAAGGCAATTCGGCGGGAAACGGCCATGACGGAATAGTAACGGGCAAGAGCAAATGCGTGGGATCGCCCGCATGTGGGCTATTATACCATTCGTCGCCAACGTGCGGCCATTGGAACCTGATTGCCAGCGGCCCCTGTTTTTTTGTGTGCGATTTTCCTAAATTGGCGCTAATCAACGTGACCAAGGAACCAACGGATGAAAGCCGCATACATTCACGCAACCGGACCGGCCGATCAAATTCAATTCGGAGACCTACCCGATCCGATACCGCAGGGCGCGGAAGTGCTTGTTCGTGTCGGTGCGGCGAGTGTGAATCCGATCGATACCTACATTCGCAGCGGCGCCATTGCCATGGATCTTCCGCTTCCGTACGTGGTTGGTTGCGATCTGGCGGGCACGGTCGAAGCGGTTGGCCCGGATGCAAGCGACTTCAAGGTTGGCGATCGTGTGTGGGGCTCCAATCAAGGGTTGCTCGGCCGCCAGGGCACTTGCTCGCAGTACGCCAAGGTCGACCAACAATGGCTCTATCGCACGCCTGATGGTGTTCGCAATGAAGATGCCGCGGCCATTTCCTTGGTCGGCATTACGGCCCATTTGGGGCTGGTGCGCGATGCAAAACTTAAAAAGGGCGAAATACTATTTGTTAACGGCGGCACAGGCGGCGTCGGTTCGGCTGTTGTCCAAATGGCCAAGATCCTGGGGGCGAAAGTCATTACCACGGCCGGTTCCGAGGAGAAAGTCCAAGCCTGTCTCGAATTGGGCGCCGATCTGGCGATCAACTACAAGACCGAGGACGTTTCGTCGCGCATCAAGGAGTTTGCGCCCGATGGTGTGCACGTGTGGTGGGAAACGCTGCGCGAGCCGAACTTCGACCGCACGATTGCGCATCTGCGACAACGCGGCCGCATGATCTTGATGGCTGGCCGCGACGCGCGCCCCGAATTCCCCGTCGGACCCTTCTATGTGCGAGAGTGCCGCCTGTTTGGTTTTGTGATGTTTTTGGCGTCGGCCGAAGAGCAGCAGGCGGCTGCCGACGACATCAACCGCTGGCTTGCCGAGGGCAAGCTCAAGCCGCGCATCGACCGCGCCCTACCGTTGGCCGAAACGGCCACGGCGCACCGACTGCAGGAGGAATCAACGGTCGGGCTCTCGGGCGCTCTATCCGGCAAGATCGTGATCGTGCCGTAACATGAAAAAACTGCGCCTGCTGCTCGTCGCTGTGCTCATCTTGCTGCCATTCGGCGTGCACTACTGCTACCACTGGCTGACCGATCTGCCGCGCGAGGTGGCGATCGCAACCGGGCCTGAGCACGGACGCTACCATGGCTTGGCGGAAAGCCTGGCCCGCGAATTGGAAAACCGCCACAACATCGATGTACGGCTCGTTCCAACAAGCGGAACGTTCGCCAATCTACGGCTGCTGCGCACGCGACAGGTCGACTTGGCCCTGTACCAATCGGGCTCTCCCTACGATGATCAACCCGATGAAAACGCGCCGCGAATTCAAGCCGTGGCGGCGCTCTATCCCGAAGTGGTCCACTTGCTCGTCGCGCGAGATTTCGAGCTGACCGCTCCGGGCGACCTGGCCGGCAAACGCGTTGCCATCGGGCCGCCCGACTCGGGTGATCGCGCTACGAGCGATCGATTGCTCCGTCACTTCGGTCTAGGGCTCAAGGATGTCGACGGCGCGCCGCTCAATTACGCGGAGATCGAACAGGCGTTTCGCGATGGCGAGCTCGACGCGGCGTTTCTCACGCTCGGCGTCAATGCCCCGATCTTGCCGCGGATCACAGCGAGCGATGCATGTCGGCTCGCGGCGATCCCCTTCGCTGCGGCGCTCGTGCGAAGGACGCCGTCGATGTCGAGCTATACCCTTCCTGCCGGAATGTATCAGGCCAACGGGCGTTTTGCCCCGCCGCAACAAGTGGAAACGGTCGCCCTCCGCGCGCAGCTCATCACGCGCGACGACACCCACGCCGGGCTTATCGCCGCCGCAACGCGCATCTTGCTGAGCGAAGACTTTCAGAAGGCGAACCAACTGGTCGACTTGTTCGAAAACGGCAAGCAATTCGCCACGTCGCGGCCGGACTTTCCCCTGCATGCCGGGGCCATTCGCGTGTACGACCCCGAGCTACACCCGATCGTGAATTCCGACTTTGTCGAAGCGACCGAGGGGACGCGTTCGTTTGTCGTTTCGCTGCTGATCGCCGGCTACCTGGCGTTTCGCTGGTTTCGCCAACGGCAGGAGCGCAAGCAGGAGCATCGGCTCGATCGCTACATGACCGCGCTACTCGATATCGAGCGCCGCCAGATGGAACTCGACCAGCAGGCCGGCGCGAACGACATCGAACGGCTGCAAACACTGCTCGACGAAATCACCACGCTACGGCAACAGGCGCTTGGCGAATTCACAGCGCACGACATGAATGAAGACCGCTCGGTCGAATGCTTCGTGCACATGTGCCATTCGCTCTCCGACAAAGTGAACGCCAAAATGACCCGGCAACGCTTCGAGCGGCAGATCGAGCGACTGCTGAAGAAAGCTGATACATCCGGCTGACGAACACTATCGGCACAGGAAAAGGAAAGCACGAGTTTGCCGACAATGCAACGTCGATCTGAATTCAGAAAGGAGCAGCCGTTATGTAGTTCGCCGTTCGCTGGCCGAGTTCGATCCCCTCGGGGAGCATGACGCGGCGCGACGTTTCTTCGCCGTCAACGACGATCACAAGATCACCCTCCGCGCCGGGAGGCAACTCGCACCGATCCGCCAAAACGAGCGTATGGGCATTCGTCTTTGCCAGCCGCACGGCAGGTCGACGTTCAAAATAGAGAAACCCTTCCACACTCGCGGAATAGCCGTCTCGATGTCCGATCCCCATATCCTTGCTCCGTATATGCGGCGTGCGCGTCAATATCTTAACGTACATTCATTCGGCGTAAACATCAAAGACTTCTTGGGAGATGGAACCGACGGGGCGGTTTGGGCAACGACCAATAGCACGGCGGTCAAGGTATTCGAGCGGCCCGGCGGATACTTCAATGAACGCGACACCTACCAGCGCTTGAAGGAATTCGGGTTCACCGAATCCATCGAGGGTTTTTGGGTGCCCGAAATGCACGGCTACGACGACGACCTGATGGTCGTGGAGATGGACTTCATTCAAAGCCCGCCCTACATCATCGATTTCGCCAAAGTCAGGATTGATCGACCGCCGGACTTCTCCGAGGAAACGCTATCCGATCTGGAAGTCAAAGGGCAGTCGTTGTTTGGCGAGGATTGGGGGCGAGTGAAGCTGCTCATGGCCACGCTCGAGAGCATTCAAATCTATTATCTCGATCCGAACGCCAGCAACATCGTGCTCCGCCCGCGAGATACACAGTAAGCGAAATCCGAGCGGGGCGATGCGAAATGCGCGCGCGCCGCGAATGAACCCGCTACGGACGCGGCTCGAACCGGGCCGCTTCGATCGCCGACCAGATGTGCATGATCCAGCCCAGCAGGAAGAACCAGAGCGCGACGTCGACGACCAAATGCAACAGCCCCTTTAGCGGCCGCCCCTGGATCAACTGCCCCAATCCGGGTACGAAGAAACTGCACAGCGCCGCGATCACGTTGCCAGCCGAACCTTGTCGCGTCATCGATGTTTTCATGTTTACGTTGTCAACTCCCGCAGGGCGACCAGCGGCCGCCCGAATATCTCGGCTTCACGATGCTCGCCGAGTCCGATTGGCAATATAGCCGTCCCAAAGCCTGTCTGAAACACGACGTGGCGTGCTCCCCAGGGAGGACTGCAAAGTCCGGGGTCTGGTACATTTTTCGGCTGAACCATCGTGACCTTTGGCCGGGAACCGTCGACCGAAAACATGTTCCTGACCCCCTCTCTTCGACTTTGCCGTTCTCCTGGCTTGCTCCCCAAGCGCTGATTCCGCCGGCCCGAATCCCCGGCCGTCTATCGGGATTTCGCTCGGCATCCGCATATCTTGGGAGAAAAGCGGAATCGACCTGCGACAGCGCGGCGCGCCGTCGCCTACTCGCAGCTCGGCAATCGTTCTGGCCGCCAAATTCCAAATTCAACATTCCAAATTCCACATCCCCGGCCCCCTCTTCCGGTACCGCAAGGCCATGCACCATGCCGTGGCGCGCCGAAACGCGTTTTCCCGGGGAAAAGCCATGCCATAGTGCACGATGGTGCATA
>JAGQOS010000187.1 GCA_020427265.1 Planctomycetales bacterium | reverse complement strand
TTTCGCGCCGAAGTTATTGGGATTACGCGCGAGCGCCTGCCCGAAGTGATGTTGCCAGATGCGATTCACGATCGACCGAGACGTTAGCGGGTTGCCGGGGTCGACGACCCAGCGGGCGAGGTTCAATCGCCGTCCATTCAACGGATCCGGGAGACGATACGGGTCGTCGGCGGGCGATAGAGGAGCGGCGAGGCCGACCGCGCTCAGCACACCCGGCGTCACGGCGTCTCCCGGCGCTGCGAGAGCGCCGCCCAATAAGATGGTCGACGGGGGGCGCCATTTCGGATCATTTGCCGCCGCGATGCGTAGACTGCGCGCGTTACGATATTTGGGATCGGGACCGTTGTAAACGGCCTGCGCGAACGGTTCGTACCGTTCCAGGCGGCGGCGCCAGATCCACTCGTCCTGTTCGCGCACCTTCAATTGCCCTTGTTCCACATGGTCTAGTCCGACATGCCTTGGCGGCTTTACGTCGTCGGGTAACTCCTTGCGCGCTTCTTCGGAAACGTACTGGCCACCGTGCTCGGCATACCATGCCCGGGCAGCGGCTTCCTGCTTGTTTTTGAGCTTGGTCTTCTCGCTGACGGCGAAGTCGAGCATTTGCTGCACAAATGCTCGTCCCGATGCAAAGCCTTGCTGGTTCTCAGTGCTCAGCAAGGGAACCGGGCGTTCAGCCATTTGCGTACCGGCGAACGCTGCGTAAAAGCGGTAGTAGTCGCGAGTTGGAATCGGGTCGAACTTGTGGTCGTGACACTTCACACATCGCATCGTCGTGGAAAGAAAAGCCTGGCCAACGGCGTTCACCAGGTCGTCGAGATAAATCTGGCGCGCCTCCGGCGGCATTACCATGGCGCTATCCCATGGTCCCATTCGCAAAAATCCCGCAGCGACGATCCACTCGCTCTCTTGCTCGTTATACTCGCCGGCCAACCGCGCCTGATGAAGCCGTTGGGGATCGGCCTGCAGCCGTTCGCGTAATGATGCGTCCGCCAATTCGTCGCCCGCTAATTGCTCGAGGACGAACTGATCATAGGGCTTATCGTCATTAAAAGATCGCACCACATAGTCGCGGTATCGCCAGGCATTGGACCGCTCGTAGTCGTTCGAGTAGCCACCGGTATCGGCGTATCGCGCGACATCGAGCCAATGCTGCGCCCATCGTTCGCCGTAATGCGGACTTTCAAGCAATCGGTTGATAAGTGTTGTCCACGCGTTGTTAGAGTTCTCAAGCCATTGCCTTTCAAATTCGACAACTTCCGCCGGAGCAGGCGGCAGGCCAGTCAGATCGAACGACGCGCGGCGAATCAACGTCCGCGGGTCTGCTGTTGGCGCCGGGGCGAATCCGGCTGCATCGCGGCGAGCGTCGATGAATGCGTCGATGGGGTTAATTGATCCATGCCTTACGCGCGCTGAGCCGGCGTCGTTCGGCAGTTGACGTTTTACAACGGGCTGAAACGCCCAGACGTCGTCCGGTTGATACCGGCGAAAGGTCCACTCGTCGCCCAGTCCGCCGCTTGTCTTGATGACGATGCCATCAGCGGAATCGAAGGCCGATCGCGCCTCGGCTCGATACTTACCGATTTGCTGTGCCGACGGCCAAGGAGCACCAGCCGCAATCCACTGGCGAATCACGGCAATCTGCCTGTTGGTAAGGCGATCGTTTTCCTTGGGCGGCATTTCCCAATCTCGCCATTCAATCGCGGAGACAAGCGTGCTTTGCTGCGGTTTGTTTGGAACGACCGTTGCTTCACCGGACTCGCCGCCTAGCATCATCGCCTCGCGCGTACGCAGGTCGAGCTTGCCTTTAAGTTCGCCATCGGGCGACTCGCCGTGGCAAGCAAGGCACTTCGATTTGAGAATCGGCAGCACTTCCGTGGCGAAGAGTCTTTCCGCCGTTTGAGCTTGTGTTCCGGTCTCTTGCGTCGACCGATCCTGCGCGTGCGTCTTCGCAATTAGCAACGCTTCGAAGAGGCCAAGCAGAATAATGGCGGTGGCTAGAATCGAGCGGCGACCGGGCAGCAAACGAGGATTCGTTCTCATTTGATGTTGGCCTCAATGGCTTCGATCGCGCGCGCCTGGTCGCCGTGCTGGATCGCTTCGACGATCCGAACATGTTCCTCAAATACGTCGGCGTAGTCGTCGAGTCGCGTATACGTGAGCATCATTTGCGAGCAAAGCCACTTCCAGACCGGCAACAGGCTGGCGCCGCCGTAGGTAACAAGAATTTGCTGATGCAGGCCGATGTCGCATCGTGCGACCGCCGCAACCCGGCCCGCGTCGCAGGCCTCGTGCAATTCGCTGAGCGCTGCGGCAATGCGATGGAACTCGTCACCTGCCAGCTTCCTCCACCCCTGCACGATTACGAAACACTCGATCTGCCGACGTAGCGAGACAATCAGCTCGCGATTTTCATCGGGGGGAGGCGTTTGGACAGTGACGCCGCGGTTGGCCTCGTAGGCCAAAAAACCTTCTTGAGAAAGCTGTAGGAACGCATCGCGAATTGGTCCGCGGCTCACGCCGAAACGTTTGGCCAAATCGGCTTCGCGCAGCGGCTGGCCGACGGTGAACCGGCCATCCATCAGTTCGTCGCGAATTTGCTCGGTAATCTGTTCGCGAATCGTTTTTGTAATCATGGAGCCCTCGAGCCGACGCATCGTTAATTGTTGACAATCTATTGCCGAATGCGGAACATTGCAAGGAATTCCCAAAAAATGGCATCAAATTTGACGAGACGTCGCCCTGAGCGGTGCCGCTGAAAGCAATTGGCGCTGGCGGGAATTAACCCAAATCGCCACCTGCGGCAATCAGCGCAAAGATTTCATCATGCTCCGCAAACGAGCCGGCAAGATCGCCCGTCGTTGGCGGATCTGAAGAAGGCGCTCGACCGGCCGCGGCGAAGATTTCTTGAACATGCGGCGGCAGCGCTTCGAACTGCGTGGCCACAAAGCTCGCTGATTGCGCGACGACCGTGTCGGTGGACTGGGTGTCGTCTTCTGTCAGGTCCGCAGCTGAGAGCGCTGCGCTCATTGGCCCAACGGTGTTAGCGCCGACCAGGTTCACCGGATCAACAAGGTTGGGAATCTCAGGCTGCTCAAGCCCAACCGCTCTGCGGGCGATGAATGCCGCATCAAGCGCGGAAATGGTTCCGTCGCCGCTGACATCGGCAATGAGCATCGGATCGAAACGTTCGTATTCGTCTAAGCCCGCGTCGAGCCCCACTGCCAGGCGCGCCGTGAGCGAAGCGTCGAGCCCGCTGTAGTCGCCATTGCCGCTGGCATCGCCGAGCGCGCCGACGATGTGCACAGCCAGGTCGCCTCGCGCGGGAATCGCACCCTGGTTGATTTGCACGTCGAACGTCCGCAACACCTGAGCGTCGCCAAACATCGCATCGCCTGCTACCGCAGCGTCGAGGCGAATCAATTCCACCGGGCCAAGCGTCAGCTCGGTCGCCCCCGAAGCGGCAACGAGAATCTGTCCTGGCGTGGAATCGTCGATATCGACTTGCCAATCAACAGGAATCGCCTCGTCGACGGTAATACCGGCGACGTGGAGCAGATCGGCATCGTACGCCATTGTGAACTGGAATTGGGTTACGTCGGCGCCGTCGCTGAGCGTCACCGGGAGTCCGCCCGCGGCGGCCAAGTCGACGGTTTGGCCGGCCGAGCGCACAAAGTCGGGTAATTCGAATGCGCGTCGATTGGCTGCGTCGACGAGGAATTCGTGAATAAAGTTCCCGCCCGCAATGCCGTCGCCATCGCCATCGAGCAAGCGGCCAAAGATATCGGTAAACCCACCGAGGCGGCTGAAAAGTGTGAATCGATAATTGTCCGGTTCGAGCGGATCGCCGGTTTTGACGAATTCCAGTCGGGCGGAGTCGGCGTCCCAGAGGAGCGATCCTCTCACCTCGCCAACATGCTCGCCCACGAGCGTTACATCGGGCAAATCGAGTTGCGCATCGAGCCCGTCGAAGATATTGAGCAGGATCTCGTTGAGCGGCCCCGTGATTTCGACAGAAACGCCGCCGGGTTCGACCACCACTTCGCCAATGCCCAGCAGCGGTTCGCTGGCCGAGAGCGGGGCTTCGAACGACGGGAAGCTCGGTCCGGCCAACACACCGGCAAACGGGGGAAACGACGCTGCGAGCAGGTCGACCGCCGCCGTACCTTCTTCGCTGAGCTGCTCAGGATCGGGCAGTTCGATCTCGCGAAACGGTTCGGTATCGAAGCTGAACGTGACCGACGGCCCGAGCAAGTCGAAGGGGTCGTATTGGAATTGGTACGCGGTATTGAGCAGGTTCATGCCCCAGATACCGTCGATACCGTCGACTATGTCGAGCACGTAGACCGGCACGTCGAGAAACTTAAGTGTGCCGTCGGCCAGGCCGTCGCCGTTGTCGTCGTGATCTACTTCCAGCGAATCTATCACGTAGCCGGGAATCTCGGCCGTACCTGCTGCGCCCTGCACGGTGATCGACGTTTCCGGACTATCGAGATCCAGGCCGAGCGACAGTGCGATCTCGGTGGAAATGACGCTTAACTGTGCCCCGGTATCGAAGAGAAAGGTTTGATCCGACGCGGCGCCGAGGACATCGTTCACAGTATTTTCGAGATGAACACCGGGAATGACCGGATTGTACGATGCGGTGATCAAGTCGCCGGGGTCGGCCGAATTGTCTTCGCCGAACAATTGAACCGGCACGCGCAGCGGGGCGCTGATCGTTTCGCCGCCGGCATCGAGTGGCGAACCCGACTCGACGAATTGTATGCTGGGCAGGAACAGCGAGATCCCTTCGAACTCGGGGAGTTCCGGAAAGAGCGCCCCCAGATCGAGCTCAAAACCTTGCATATCGATACGCGAGGCCAGCCCCGAATTGTGAATCGGTGTTCCCGTGATCGTCGGCAAGCTGGGACTTTGCGACGTGCCGACAAACAGTTGTACGCCGGCCGCGCTGGCCGCGTTGGTTGTATCGATCTGGAAATCGAAGAA
Source organism: Planctomycetales bacterium (assembly GCA_020427265.1). Taxonomy (GTDB): domain Bacteria; phylum Planctomycetota; class Planctomycetia; order Pirellulales; family JAGQOS01; genus JAGQOS01. Next base: position 3,606 of record JAGQOS010000187.1, on the reverse strand, counting down.
GCCGGTTTCGTCAGCCACCAGGTTGACCGCGCCAAGGCCATCGGCCAGCACGCGCACCGGCTCGCTGACATCGCCAACCAGCGGTCCGCCGATCGCATCGGCGCCAGCGCCGCCGGGCACTTTGATGGGAAGGGGCGTTTCAAGTAGTTCGAAGATCTGGGCGTCGTTAGACGACAGCGTAACGACCGACGCACCGGTATCGTAGATGGCGAACGTGCTTTGTTGCACGTCGCCGTATTCCATGATCTGAATCGTTTCGATCTGATCGCCGAAGGCGTCGAGACCGAGTCCGAACGGGCAACCCTGCAGCGGATCGGTTGCACCCAATACCAGGGATTTCTCTTTAGCCGACCGGTGCCGCTGGCCACCTTGATCGACGCCTGGTTGGGAAAACAGTGCGCCTAGGCGCCAGCGGTGTATCGGCGTGACGTGGCGTGCGCCGGATTGCCGACCGTGCCAGCAGTATCCTCGGCGCGATCGGCCTCGCCGGCTACTGGCTGGCCGGCTGGCTGATCATCTCGGGCCGCACCACGATGGCCTATCCTCTACCGGCGCCGGCCTGGTACGCGCTCTGCGTCAGCCTGTGCGTACTCGGCTGCATCATCATGACCGCGTCGGACGTGCAGAAATTCTGCACGCTCAAACTACGCCCGGGACTGATCACCGACGGCATGTTCAAGCGCATCCGCCATCCCAACTACCTTGGCGAGATGATGGTCTACGGCGGCTTCGCCCTGCTCGCATGGCACTGGATCCCCGTGCTCGTGCTCGCCTACTACTGGGGCGTGCTGTTCTCGACCAACATGGTCATCAAGGAAGCCAGCATGTCACGCTATCCGGAATGGGCCGCATACCGGAAGCGCACGTGGTGGCTGCTGCCCGGCATCCTGTAGGCGTGCCACAACGGGGTGAACTGTGCAGGACGGAGCGGCCTTCGTTCCTGCAGCGCTACTCGTGGAATCCCGGCTTGCCCAGTTGCTCGGGGACCTGCGCCACACGCAGCAGTTTCGAGGTGTCGTAGCCGTAGCCACGCATCTTGCCAAGCAGTTCCGCGTACAAGGCATCCGGCATGACCGCCTCGCGGCCGAAGATCCAGCCGAGCTTGCGGTCGGGCTGCCCGATCAGCGCCCACGAATAGTCATCGGCGACTTCGAGAATCAGGTAGTCGGCCTTGAACAGGCCGAAGAAGCGGATGCGCCAGTACGCATTGCCGGAATCCGGCTGCACGAGTCCCACCGAATTGAGCGTCCTGACCGGCGAATCGGCATCGAAGGACTTGCGATAGCGGTAGACCGTATCGACATTGCCATCCTTGTCCAGCGAATAGACATCCTCGCTGGCCACATCGCCGCGCTCGCCGAAATAGTCGATCCGGCCGATCACATGCCAGGCGCCCATGTAGCGTTGCAGGTCGACATTCGCGGTCGACCTCAAGGGTGGTTGCCGATCGGGATTCGTGGCGCAGGCGACAAGCAGGCCCACGGCCAGCAGGACGATCAGCACAGTCAGTGCGCGCAGGCGCATACGGGTACTCCAGACGAGCGAAAACGAGCCGACAGTATCGGTGTTCCCTCATGAAGGGCGCTTGTACGAACGATTGCGGCGCCGGCTCGCGGCTGATTAAACGCGTCGACTCTGGCGAAGGGGTTCGACGTCCCTGTGCAAGGGCAGACTTGCGAACGTGGTGTCACGAATCAAGTCGATTGGCCGAACTGCCCCAGACATGCCACGGCAATGAACCCAATTCCCTCAAGTGCCGTGACCCAGCGCATGGCGTACCGTGAAAAGAACAAGCGCAGGAATGCCTGCGAATAACAGATCGCCATCGCCTTCGGCGGATCCGTCAAGAAGTCCCAATCGCGATAGCCACCCAGTGTCAGGAGGAGTCCGGTTACCGCCAGCGACAAGTACAAGCCAGTCATGCCACTTGCCGTTGCAAATGGAATGGCAGCCGTTCGAGAAGTCGACGATTTCGTCTGATTGACCCGACAATACGCGGGGGTGGCCCTGAGCGTCTCGAACTTGGCTGCTCCCAGTTTTCGCGCGTCATTCTCATTTGTCCGCCTCTTCACCCCGCCCCAACAACGTTGTTTGTCGACCCCAATTTCAAGTTAGTCGCAATCACGATCTTCTTCGCGAAGATCGCCACTTGATGTGCTGTCACGAAGCCGGCCATGTCGCGGATTTCAGGCGACCGGCAAGGATTGTGCGATCTCCGTTTCCCCGGACTGGATTGCATCACCAGCGCTGGACCAGCCCTGCGCATCGTAGATGACCAGGCGCGTGCCGGTTCGCTCGATCTTGGCAAAGGCCAGCGAGATCGCCTGCCGGCACGCTAGCGAAACACGAAGCCGGCCGGCTCCGACCCGGACAATGGCCTGCAGCGGCGGGGCATCGCCCAGTGCGAAGCTCCGTGTCGTAGCCCGTGTCGTGCGCGGCAGGGCAATGCGATGGCGCCCGATGCGCGTGCCGACGCCCGCAACAATGAGCAGTTCGTGTCCGTGCAGCCAGCGCTGGTGACCGGGCCAGGGAAGGATCCACTCCAATCCTCCTTGCGCGGCAGCCTTCGACGGCGCGGGGACTGCTTCGAAGCACTCGACTCGCTCGCACAGGCGCTGCATGCGCCGCCGGCTCAGGCTGAGCTGGGTGGCATGGGCGAGCAAGGCGCGCTGCTTGTTGGCGAACTGCGCTGCGTCGAGCGGAATCGCCAGGTTCCGACGATCCGGCGCAGGACCATGCACGACATAGCCGAGACGCCGGCAATCGAATCGACCCTGTCGGAACAGGGCCAGCTCGAGCATGACCCGCAGCGCATTGTGGTCGGGATGACGATCGTCGAGCGACGGCATCGCGACGATACTGGGCGAAAAACGCGCAAGCTCGTCGCGAAGCTGTTCCTCGGCCGCGCCATCGCGCATGAGCATGGCGGTCAGGCGCTGGTCCGGCCAGCCGAAAAACCGGACCGCTTCGGCGGGAACGCCGAGCAGGGCCATCGCGGATCGAGCCTCTTCGCGACGGCGCCTGCCCCAGCGTTCGCGGGCAGCCGCGTCGATGCGCCAGCGCCGCTCGAGCCAGCGCTGCGGCCAAGGATTGTTGTCACCATCGGTGGCGACGACGACGCGCACCTCGGCACCGGCGCCCAGCGCGCGCTGGAGCAGTCCGCCGGTCGCCAGCGTTTCGTCGTCGGGATGCGGGACCACCACGAGCAGGCGGTCGCTGTCACGAAGGTCCAGTCCTCGGATCATCGGCGTCTCGATACCGGCCTCACGGGCTGCGCGCCAGGGCGGCGTCATTCCAGCCTATCCTAACCGAGGCACAGGCCCATGAATCGGGATGAAATGGTGCGCTCGCAGACCTTGGGCGCGCCGGACCGAGCAAGAGACGAGCCGATCGGCCGTGTGGGACACCCGCAATGAGCGGGCGGGGGGGGGAATCCACGATCGGTGGCACGGCGTGCCACCGCATCCAGGAGCGATGCCTATGGTGGAGCGGGCTGCGCGGGTGATAGCGGTAGACCGTATCGACATTGCCATCCATGTCGAGCGAATAGACGTCCTCGCTGGCCACGTCCCCGCGCTCGCCAAAATAGTCGATCCGCCCAATCAC
>JAGQOS010000186.1 GCA_020427265.1 Planctomycetales bacterium | reverse complement strand
ACTTGCCATCAAATCTCCAGCCATTGGATCGCACGCGGGTCGGGGCGGTGCAAGGCCCCGCCCCAAGGCGTACTCGCCAGGATGCGAAGCGAGGCCTGCGCCTCATTTCGCCATGGATTCTGATGACCTGGAATCCAACCCGACCGTCTCGACGATGCTTCCCATGCCAGGCCCGAAATCCCATAGCTATATGGGGCAACGGCGCCATCGCTGGTCGGTTGCCGGCGCAACTCGCTGGCGCAGCCAGCCGCGCTTGCCGGAACAAGCCAACGAAGCAAAAACTGCCAGAGAGCCAGTAGTTCTTGCATGGTTCGAGAAATTCTCAATCAAAAAGGTGGTGACGGATTGGCTTTTGCTAACGGTAACCGTGAGACATTCGACCCACGTTGTGGCGCGCTTGAAAATCGAGACGCCAAGCGCCTGGCCATCTACAAGACACGCTTTTGTTGAACCAACATCCAATCGGGCGCTTCCACATCGCCGTGCCACCATCGGGCGACACGTTGCTGCAGAGCAGCCCACGCACATATTACCAGAGATTCTGGATTCCGCAAGCTGGGATCATTGAGCAGCAATGCGGTAAACCGCGGTGGTCTTTTGATTTACGACGCGTGAGATTACACACGCTGGCAGACCAAGCAGGCTGGGCCTTTTGAGCAAGACATACTTGGTCGGATAGTACGGGAACTGGCTCAAGGCTCTCGCCTTCACTTGGCGAGTCGATCGACACACCGTTAAGATGAGCATTCACGCAATCTACACCGTTTTTGTGCCGAATCGATGACTTTTGCCACGCCCGAATCGTCGGTGCTCGCTACCTGGCCTCTCCGAGAGTGGCAGGATGTCACCACGCTGGTCGCCGTCTCAGGTGGCGCCGATAGCGTTGCGCTGTTGCGTGCGTTAACCCGCCTGAAATCGGCCGGCGAAGGTCGGCTCGTTGTTGCTCATCTCAATCACGCGTTGCGGGGTGAGTCTTCCGATGCCGATGAACAATTTGTCCGAGATCTGGCGCACAAGCTTTCGCTCGAGTTTACCAGCGAGCGCGTTGACATTGGCGGCCATCCGCAGACAGACGGGCTCGAAGCGGCCGCGCGCGACGCCCGGTATGCTTTTTTCGCCCGCGCTGCCGAGCGGTTCGGTGCCCGATACATCGCCCTGGCGCACACGCGCGACGATCAGGTCGAGACCATTCTACATCGCATCGTGCGCGGCACGGGGATTGCCGGATTGGCTGGCATACCGCGCACGCGCCGGTTATCGGAATCGGCAACGCTCGTACGTCCGCTGCTGAGTAGCTCTCGAACCGAAATATGCAGCTACTTGAACCGCTTAGGGCAGACCTGGCGCGAAGATGCAACGAACGCAGACATCCGGCATACGCGAAATCGGATTCGCAACGTGTTGCTGCCTTTGCTCCTCGATCAGTTTAACCCTCGGGCCGACGAAGCCATGCTCCGTCTGGGCGCGTTGGCCGGGGAAATGCAATCGATCGTCGACACGCGGATTGACGAACTGATCGAGAAACGAGTCCGATTCGAATCGCCAGCGAGTGTGGCCGTGGATGCCGCCCACCTGGCTTCGGTGCCGCGGTACTTGCGGCGCGAACTTTGGATTGGCATCTGGCGCAAGATGCGATGGCCGCGGCAAGCCATGACACATGCTCACTGGGACGAATTGGCGGGCATGACCGCGGATACACATGCTAACGCTCAGCGAATCTTCCCTGGTCAAGTTACCGTGCGTGCTGGCGCTGGCAAGCTAGCAGCCTCGCGGTGCAGCGGCGAGCCGAACCTGCCTTGACCGCCTCCCTCTCCTCTCCTTACCATTCGCCTCCCTTATAGCAATGCGCTATGGTTTCTGGAGCGAAGATGCGCGCGCCGCTGTTTCCTTGGCCTCTCTTAGGGCTGCTCGCCCTGGCGCTGGCGCTGCGCGCCGGTTGCGCGATGTGGATTGAACAAGGCATCTCCGCGAACACCCAATTTCTCTTTGGCGATAGCGACAGCTACTGGCGTCTGGGCGAACAGATTGCGCATCGTCAACCTTATGAAATCGGCGACCCACCAGCCAAAGCATTTCGTACACCTGGTTATCCGGCCGCGCTGGCTCTGTTGTTTCGCGTGCTCGGACCGGAAACGCCTGTTGTTGCGGCGCGACTTTGGACGGCTTGTCTTTCGTCGCTGTCGGTCGCCGGCGTGTTTTGGTTGGGTGAACGTCTCTTTGATCGCACGGTGGGCGTGTTTGCGGGCCTGATTACCACGGTGTATCCCGGCTCAGTCGCGACCAGTGCGCTGGTCTTGAGCGAGGGGCCGTTCTGCGCCGTCGTGGCGTTCCAGATGCTCTGTTGGCACAACGGCTGGTTTTCCGACGACGATGAAAACCGCTACGGCTGGCTGTTCGCTGCCGGGGCTTTGAGCGGCCTGGCGACTCTGTTTCGGCCAAGTTGGTTGCTCTTTACACCGTTTGCCATTTCCGTAGGACTCGCCTTGTGCCAAGAGCGACCACGTCAGGCGCGCGCTGCCACGGTGATTCTCCTCGGACTTCTAGCCGCCATGTCGCCCTGGTGGCTGCGCAATTACCGGACGGTCGGGCAATTCGTACCGACGACGTTGCAGGTCGGTGCGAGTCTTTATGACGGATTGAATCCACATGCCACCGGCGCTAGCAACATGGATTTTATAGCTCCCAAAATCGCGGCAGCGAACCAAGCGGGTGTGGGTTCCGAACAGATGGAGGTTTATCTCAACACGAAACTGCGAGAAGACGCTTTAAACTTCACCAGTTCGAATCCTCAACAGGCCATCCGTCTAGCATTCGTCAAGCTGTTGCGCATGTGGAATGCATTGCCTAACGACGCCCAATTTCGCACACCGGCAATCAGCATGCTGCTGGCCGCAGGCTACGTTCCCGTGCTTCTCCTGGGCGTTATCGGCGCCCTGCGTTATTGGCGTGGCGGCGTACCTTACGCATTGTGCCTGATGCCAGTGTTCTATTTGAGCATCATTCACATGATCTTCGTCGGTTCGATCCGCTATCGCTTGCCGGCGATGATCCTACTTTCCGTGCCGGCATCCGCGTTAGTCGTCGAATTCTGGCGTAAACGCTCGTCGCATTCCGCTTCTCCCGCTCCCGAGCCGGCCGCCTGAATCGCGGCCTCATAAAATAAGGCATCGAAACATCGTTCGCGCGGTAATCAACTTTTGCTGGCCCCTCTTCAAATGGAGCGTCATCCTGACCGTCGTCGGTGCGCTCGCAGCCGGCGTCTATCTGTATCTGCGCATAGACGATGAGATCCGCCAACACGTCCAGAAGATTCTAACGGAACACTACTCCGGAATGCAGGTGGAAGTCGCGGCGGCTCGCTTCGACCGGAAACATGGCGTCGAGATTCGGGGCATCGCGATCGGTCCGGCGGGCGCCGACCTCTCGCGCGAGGCGTTGATTTCGATCAAGGAGTTGAATCTCATCTGCCAGCCCACGCTGGAAGACCTATTGAATCGCCAACTCGATGTCAAAACGATCGTCGTGCGCCAACCCGTTCTGCGCGCCGGGCGCGACACGGCGGGGCAATGGGATGCCGCGAGACTCTTGCCCCTGCCAAAATTCAGCGACAATTCTCCGCGCATACTCATCGAAGACGGCCGATTGGAATTGGCCCGCAGTGCGGATGCCTCCCAACCGCCGCTCGTTCTGCACGCCATCGACCTGAGCCTATCGACCACGTTCGTCACAGCCGACGACGGTTTGGCGAAGAAGAAGATGCTGTCGGTCGAAGCGTCGATACGCGGTGAGTACATGGAACGTCTCGATCTTGCCGCCACACTGGATCCGGCCGCCGAGCGTTGGCGTGCCAAGGGCGCAATCCATGCGCTGCGCGCATGCCCGGAACTCTGCGGCTGCCTACCGGCCGATCTTCCGGAGCCATGGAATCGCATGGTGCATCTCAACGCCCTGGGCACGATCGAATTCGATTTGCAGGGCACAGGAACCAGCACCGACGATCTGCAACTGGCGGCGCGCTGTCAGATCGCCCGCGGCTCGTTCGACGATCCACTGTTGCCCGAATCGTTGACCGACCTGTCGGCACAAATCAGCCTGCGCGACAATCTGCTGGTGGTTGACGAAATTTCGGGGCGGATGGGCAAGACTCGCTTGCGCGCGACCGTGCGACGCGAAGATCCCCTGAAGGGCGGTCCCGCGCGTATTGTCGTGAATGTTTCGCGTTTGCGCCTCGATACCGATCTCTTAAAACCATTGCCCGCAGAAGCACGCCTGCTGTGGAACAAATACCTGCCGGCGGGTGAAATCGACCTCGACGGCGAACTTCTGTTCGATGGCTCGCGCTGGACAAGTAACCTGCTCGTGCAATGTCAGAACGTGGCCTTCAGCCATTACAAGTTCCCCTACCGATTGGAAGGAGGGCAAGGAACTCTCACACTGCGCGATCAACATCTTTCAGTCGATTTGATCGCCATGAGCGGCGAGCGGCCAGTAAAGATTCGCGCTGAAATCGAAAATCCGGGCCCCATCGCCACCGGCTGGGCCGAGGTGCGCGGTTCGAAACTCACGGTCACGCCTCGCTTATTAGAGGCCTTGCCGGAAAAAGCACGCCCTACGGTTGAGCAACTCGATCCGAGCGGACATTTCCAAGTGTATTGGCGAGGGTGGCGCGACGATCCGACACAAACGAAGTTTCATTCGCATTTGATCCTTTCCGTGTCGAACGGCGCGATTCGTTACAAGAAGTTTCCTTATCCGCTTTCAGGAATTCGCGGCATGGTCGAAATGCGCGATGGCGTTTGGACCTTTAGCGACCTGGAAGGCACGAATGATTCGGGGTTTGTCACCTGCCGAGGCAAGCTGGTTCCTGCGGAAGCCGGCGCCGAGTTGACGCTCGAGTTCGCCGGCACCCGGATTCCGCTTGAAGAGGAACTGCGCGACGCGCTTCCCGCGCACGCCCAAAAGGTTTGGAACAGCTTGCGACCGCGCGGACGAATCGACCTAGCCAGCACCATCGTATTTCGTTCTGGCCCCCAAACACTCGATGTCAAGACTCGGATTGAGCCGATCAGTGAATCGGCATCGATCGAGCCAGTCGATTTCCCTTACCGCATGGAGAATCTGGAAGGAACAATCAATTACGACAACGGCAAGGTAACGATTGCCAGCATGCGGGCCGAACACGGCCAAACGCGGCTGTTCACGCGCGGCTCCGCCGAAGCGCGACCCGACGGCGGCTGGGTCCTGCAACTCGATGGCCTGTCGGTCGATCAAGCCGAACCGCGACGCGATTTGCTGATCGCACTGCCTGCAGGGCTACGCAAGGTCGTCTCCGACCTCAACCCGACGGGAGCGATCAATCTGCGTGGTTCTCTTGGCATGACGCGCGGTCCGCATTCCTATTCGAAATTGCAGTGCCGGTGGGACATTGCTGTGAACATGCATCAGGGAACGTTGCAGTGCGGTGTCGAGTTGAAAGATGTCTTTGGCGAAATGCGGTTAACCGGCGCTCACAATGGTGAAACGTTTCAGTCAACGGGCGAACTATCGATCGATTCGCTCACCTATCTTGACTTCCAGTTCACCGACATCCTGGGACCGGTTTGGATCGACGAGCAACAAGTGCTGCTGGGCGCCTGGGCCGAACGGCACCAGGGCAAGACGGACAATCCGCGACGCGTCGCGGCCCGTCTCTACGGCGGCCGCGTCATCGGCGATGGCTGGGCGACGCTCGAAAAAAACCCGCGATTCGGTTTGGTGGCCTCGCTCGTCGGCGGTTCCTTGGCCCAAGTAGCGCGCGAAAGCCTAAGCGGCCAGGAAAAATTGAAGGGCGACATCCTGGGCCACCTCAATCTGCAAGGCAACGCCAGTGGCGTGCACTCGCTCGTAGGCAACGGAGAGATCCAACTGCAGAATGCCGATCTGTACGAATTGCCACTGACCGTGGCGTTGCTCAAGGTGCTGCGAGCGCGCGTTCCCGACACCACGGCGTTCAACGCAAGCAAAATGAAATTTCGTATCGCCGGCCCGCATTTGTACTACGATCAACTCGATCTGCACGGCGATGTTTTGAGCCTCTACGGCAAGGGCGAAATGGATTTCGATCGGCGCATTCGGCTCACATTCCACTCGGAAATCGGCGCGGGCAATCTGGCCGTTCCCGTTTGGAGGAAGCTCGTTGGCGAGGCGAGCCAGCAGATCATGCAGATTCATGTCGACGGGACGTTGGACGAACCGCACATTACGAATCAAGTGCTGCCAGCCGTCAACGAGGCGCTTCAGCAGTTGCAAGCTGACTTGCAAACGGGCGTGCCGCGCCGCGTGGCGCCCAACGCGAATACGCGTTTGCCGCAAGTCCGCTAACTGCGAACGGTTTAACGGTGCGATGAAACGAAAGGAGGCGTGGCATGAGTGTGGGACCTTCCTCGGGAATCCTTGGCAGCGCCGCCGGCGCGCCTCTGGCGCAGACGAAGGGGAACGAAACAACACGCGCCAGCCAACAAGGCAGCGCGCAGCAACGTCAGTTGCAAAATGAAAAGGCCGCCGACGACGCGGCCGGAGTCGGACAGACACAAGAAGACCAGGGCGCTTCGGAACGCGATGCCGATGGCCGCCGGTTGTGGGAGCGCGCCCCCGAGCGGCATGACGCCGAGACACATCCCGAAGAAACTGAATCAGCGCATGAGCCCCCCAAGGTAAGCGACCCCAAAGGCGAAGCGGGCGGCCAACTCGACCTTTCCGGTTAATCGCGAGCAAAGCTGCTGCTGAGAAAACTTGCTTCGCGACGCGCTGACGCCGATTCAGCTAACCTCGATTGACGGGAGCGGCCGATAACGATATTGGGAATCTCCATGGTGCGCAGCAATCTGCGCAGAGAGACTCCGCAGCCCGCTAGCATCGCATTCAAGGAATCGGTCCCATGAACGTCCGCACGCTCACGATCGCTCTTACCATTTCGCTAGGGTTTGCTACGGCCGCACAAGCGCAATACTACCAGGCGCCGCCACGTTCGAACTCGAAGAGCCTTGGTCTTTTCGGGGGCCTGGCCGGCGCGGGCATCGGTGCGGCGATCGGCCAGGAAGGTGGCGATGCACTGCCTGGCGCGGCTATCGGTGGCGCGATCGGCGCGCTGAGTGGAGCAATCCTCGGCGATGCCGCCGATCAGGATGAAGCACGCCAGCGAGCGTATCAGTACCAAGTGCAACAGCAGCAAAGGCAATGGGCCGAACGCGTCACGCTGAGCCAAGTAATCAGCATGTCGCAAGCCGGACTTGCCGACGACGTGATCATCAACCAGATCCGAACGAAGGGCATGGCCCAGTCGCTCAGTTCGAACGACCTAATCATGCTCAAACAGCAGGGCGTGAGCGACCCGGTGATTCATGCCATGCAGTATCAACCGCAGCCGCGGCAGACAACCGTCATCCAACAGCCGCGTCCGGTGATTGTGGAAGAACACTACTATCACCCTCGCTACTATCCGGCGCCGTACTACCGCTATCACCATCACCATCATCATCCGAGCAGCAGCATCCACTTCAGCTTTGGCCGCTAGTGGATTTCGCTACTGAACGAGTTCGGCCGCCTCTTCCGCCTCGGTGTCGTCGAGCATGGCGACGTATTCGGCGAGGGCTTCCAGCGTAGCAGGGAAGGGCGGCAACTGAGCAATCATGCGATACTCGGCCTTGGTCTCAACGTTGCGGTAGTGGTCGAGAGCGGCCGATAGCGCGCCGGCATCGTCGCCGTCCGGCAGCGCCAGGTATGTCTTCCAACCAGCGCCAGTCGGCAGTTCGTCGAGAGCTGCAACGAGGTCTTCGTGAAATAGTCGCAGCCGCCTCGGCGCGCGCAGCATGGGAGCCTCGAGGAATTGCTCCAGAGCGCCACGCACGGCCTGAAACGCTTCGCCGCGCGTAATCATGTCATACTGCGGATTGCTCGCAGCGCTGGTGTATTTTTCTAGTACCCCTTGAAGATCGGCCGCCGTCGCTTCGTCGGGCGGACTTGTTACGTCGCCGTTGAATTGATCGCTCAACGCGCCGACGTGCAAGTACGACTTCCATCCAGGTCCGGTCGGAAGTCGATCGAGATCGTCTCCCAGTTGGGCTGTTGCGGCGCGCAAAACCTGGCCCAACTCCTGCCATCCCATGACTGCCAAAATTTCTGCGGGCGGAAACTGCGGCGTGGGCGCCGCCACAGGCGCCGCATAGCGTTGCACCGGGGCGCCGCGATAGTACGTGCCGGGATATGCACCGTAGTTGCGAGAATAACCGGGGCCATAGTAGCCGGGATAGTAACTTCGGTAACCATAAGGATACGGCGAAAGATTCAGATACCAGCCAAACGACGAAGAGCCGCGGCCACCGTGGTAATGCGAACTTCCCGGACCGCGATCGTAATGCGCACCGCCATATCCGCCGCCGCGATGCGACGGCCCTGTGTAACTCGGTCCCGCGCCATGATGACTGTGACCATGACTGGAGCCGTGCGCGTGGGAGTGGCCTCCTCCCCCGCCGCCACTGCTATAAACGCCAATTCCACCGACGCCAATACGGAACGATTGCGCGGAAGCCAGCGAGCTGCTTCCCAAGAGAAATGCCGCAGCTACTAA
>JAGQOS010000185.1 GCA_020427265.1 Planctomycetales bacterium | reverse complement strand
AAGAACTGTGGAAGCTAAGCTACGGAGCGCTCGGGTTTTCGATCGTGCCGCGTCCTGTCTATGGGCATGGCATGATCTACTTCAGCACGAGTTTCATGCGACCGGAAATTCTGGCCGTACGGTATTCCGATTCGCCAACGACGAAGCCATACATCGCATGGCGATTTTCCAAGCAGGCGCCGCAAAAACCGTCGCCGCTGCTAGTCGATGATTTGCTGTATTTTGTCGGCGACAAGGGTGGCATTGCCACCTGCCTGGATGCTCGGTCGGGCGAAATCATCTGGCAGGAACGGCTCGGCGGGAATTTCTCGGCTTCGCCGCTTTTGGCCGACGGCAAGATCTTTTTCTGTAGCCATGAAGGTGTAACCACCGTGGTAGCGCCGGGCAAAGAGTTCACGAAGCTGGCCTCAAATACGCTCGACGGCTCGTTGATGGCTTCACCGGCGGCGGTCGATCACTCTCTGTTCCTGCGTACAGACCAGGCGCTCTATCAAATTCAAAAGTAAATGAAACCCGGCTGGAAATTCGCCTAAGCGTCTGTCTTGGGACGGCATCTTATCAACTCCCCAATCTCTTCGACTCCCCGCTCTGCGAAAGGATCCTTCGCATGATTTCTAGTGAATTGGTAACGGAAACCTGGCAGCGTGTCGCCAGCACGGAAGACGACGAAGCGCAAATGCTTATCGAGCAGATGACCGATGAACAACCGCTGCTGCTGGCCTATCTCATGGCGATGGGTGAACAGGAGCCATTCGATGATCACGAAGGCCAAATGCTGTTCTATTTGGGGCTGGTTGTCTGGCAAATCATGCGCGAATGCCCCACAGGACTCGCTGAGGTTACGCCGGAGATTCTCGAACTGTCTGAGCAGGAAAACGAGAAGCTGTTGGAGCGACTCGCCGGCGAAGATGAAGAAAGCTGGGAACGTGCCTTCGCGTCGCTGCTCGCGGAATATCCCGAGCCGGAAGTGCTGCGCTACATTGTACATGCATTGGTCGACGAAGAAGATTATGAAGAGGGCGACGATCCGCCCATGCGAGAAGAGTGTCGATCGGCCGCGTTTCTCGACCTGAAAACGGTGCTCGACGCGCTGATTGCCAGCGTTTGAGCTTGCGCCCGTTCGTCACAGACTTAGCTACGGTCGCGCGCCGCGGCGATCAGATCGTCGCTACCGTGGCGGCGTAGCGATTCAGCCACGCGGTTGCCCAGCGTTTCGGCTTCGTTGGGAGCCGCGCTGTCATTTTCGGCCAGAAGTGTTCGGCCATCGAAACTCAACACGCGCGCCGTCAAACGCAGTGTTTCTCCTTCCATGCGACCCCAGGCGGCAACGGGCGCCAGGCAACCGCCGCGCAGCGATGCGAGTAAGGCGCGTTCGGCCAACACGCAGGAGTGTGTCGAAGCGTCGTTAAGCATCGACACCTGTTCGAGTGTCGCCGTGTCGTCCTCTCGGCATTCAATTCCCAACGCGCCCTGGCCGACCGCCGGCAGGCAGATCTCCATGGAAAGCCGTTCGGTAATGCGATCGCTCAATTTCAGGCGTTCTAGTCCGGCTTGAGCCAGCACGATCGCATCGTAATCACCTGCTTCAAGCTTGCCGATGCGTGTCTCGACATTGCCCCGAATATCGCGAGCGACCAAATCAGGGCGGACATGCAATATCTGAGCCTGGCGCCGCAAGCTACCGGTGCCAAGAATGGCGCCGTGTGGAAGCGAAGCGAGGGACTTGGCCTCGCGGCACAGCAAGGCATCGCCCGGCACTTCACGAATGGGCACGGCCGCGAGAACAAGACCTGGAACTGGTTCGGTTGGCAAGTCTTTCAAACTGTGAACGGCGATGTCGATGGTGCGCTCGAGCAACGCGCGCTGAATCTCTTTGGTGAAGACGCCCTGCGTGCCCAAGCTGCCGACGGGGCCGCTGCGCCGCTCGTCGCCGGTGGTCGTGATCGGAACGAGTTCGACGCGAACGTCGGCCTCGGCTAACTGCGCGGAAACCCAGTCGGCTTGCCAGCGCGCCAACGCGCTGGCGCGCGTACCAAGTCGGAGTACGTTTTGTGAAGCCATTTCGCCAATGTCAAGGAGTTAAGCGCCGACCGAAGATTCATTGCTGACCGGCACGGCTTGCGACTGAAGTTGTTTTCGCTCATCGAGCGCCTGTCGCAATTGTTGCGGGGGAACCACAACACCGCAACTGACAATGAACTGCAGCGCCTGATCGACTGTTAAATTCAGGTCGACAGCTTCGCTCTTCTTGACCGTAATGGTAAACCCGGTAAACGGCATAGGCGACGTCGGCACGAGAACGGCCAAGACGGGTTCGTTGGCAGCGGAAGCAATATCGAGCATGCTTTCGCCGGTGACAAAGGCGAGAGTCCAGATTCCACGTCGCGGGTATTCGATCGCGACCACGCGCGTGTATTCGATCTCGCTTTCGCTGAACATGAAGTCGGTCACCTGTTTGACCGAGCCGTAGACGTTACGAATCAGGGGCAATCGGTGGATGATGCGTTCAAATTGGCTCCAAAAGAACTTGCCGACGCCGGCCGCCAGGAATTTGCCCAGCAAATAGAGCACAAGTACAAAAACGCACAGAAATACCGGAATAACGACATAGCGTTTCAAATAGCGTAGTTGAACATAACGCTGATATATCCCTTCGGCCGTGCGAGGCATGCCATCGGGCCCGGGAGACGCCTTGACGAGCGAGTACACACGGAGCGGCACGAACCGACCGTCGGGAGCTTGCCAAAAGACCTCAGACTCGTCGACGATCGCCGTCCCGCTGGAAGGATCCGAAATGGGGAGATCACTGCGAATATCGGCGGTTGCGGTAACCAGCGACCAGCGCGCAATCGCTTCCAGGGGATTGAGCAAATACACGGCCACCGTGTTGCCGACCCAGACAAAAATTACAATCGTCAGCAGCGGAGGGAGCACGACCCCAAGGCCGCGTAGCACAGCACGGCGAAAGGGGTGCAGCGGCGCCTTGGCTGTGGTATTTGCAGGGCTGTTGTCGGGCATTTTGGCCGCGATGGTTTGGAGAGGGAATGCAGAAAATTTACGTGAAATCGGGCGGCGACACCCTACGTGTGACCATGAGCTCGGCCAAACACGAAGACATCGACCTGACCGGCGCCAGCTCGTTTGAGCGTTCGCGCGGCTTCGTTGGCCGTTGCACCAGTGGTCATCACATCGTCGACCAATAGTACGCGAGCTCCGTCTAAATGGTAGCCCGCAGAAGCACGAAAGGCGTTGTGCAGATTGCGCCGCCGTTCGGCGGGCGTTAAGTCTATTTGCAGGCTAGTGTTACGGCGACGTATCAGAAGGCGATTCGCGACCGGAATCCGCAATCGCCGGGCCAAATTCTCCGCCAGAAGCTCTGGCCCATTCACGCCGCGCGTGAGCCGGCGCCACCAATGCATGGGAACAGGGGCTACGACATCCAGTTCCAAACGGAAAAGTCTTGCCTCGCATTCGTTCCAGATCGCGTCGGCGACTGCCATCGACAAGGCCTCCTGGCCATTGTGCTTCATTCTGAGCACGGCATCCCGGATAAGCCCCTCGTAGCTTCCCATCGTAATCGTAGAGTCGAAGCGGAATTGCTTCTTCTCGCACTCCAGGCAAACGACGCCTGTTCCCGCCGTCAGCGGCATGGCACAGCGCGGGCAGCGGCAGATTGTATCGTGGCACACTTCCTGTTGGCACGCGGGGCAGATTAGTGAGTGGTCGCGCTCGAAGAGCGGTAAGGAACACAGGGCGCATTCGGGCGAAAATACCAAGTCGAGCCCATCGCGTAGGAGGCTACGGATGCTGCCGCCAAGGCGATTCGCCGGAGAACTAGATGCGAGTGGGTTCATCGCAGACACGCGAGCGCAGATGACCGACAAATGGGGGGCGTAATTTCCAACGCGATGCAAACCCACTATGATACAGGATTCTGAGCAGGAGTGAAAACGAAAAGTAAACGGAGAATCTGATGCCCAACTCTTTGCCCTCACAAGATATCCGCCAACGCGATTCAGCCATTCGCATTGGTGTCGACATGGGAGGGAGCGACTTGAAGTTTGGAGCCACGAACCTTGCAGGCGATCAGGTTTTGGTCGACGAACTCGTAAAACGATCGAGTTTAACACAAGGCGGGCCACAAAAAACGATCGCCCAAACACTCGACGGCATTGCCGAGGTAATGCAGAAAACGAACACACAGTGGGCGAACATTGCCGATATCGCCGTCACCGTGCCTTGTCCCTGTTCAGCCGATGGAGTGATCATCGAGGCCACGAACATTGGAACCGCCGAGACGAAGGAACTCTGGAAAGTGCCATTTGGCGAACATTTGGCCGAGGCCGTCAAGCAAGCTTCCGGAGAATCGATCCCGGTGTTTTGCTGCAACGACGCCAATGCGGCGGGCCAGGACGACGATTTCGCTCGCTTCGGGCTCAGTTCCGATAATCGTAGCAGTGTTTTCATCACCACCGGCACTGGGCTGGGCGGATGCGTAATGGCCGACGGCCATGTTGTATTCGGTTTGGGGCAGGCGGGTGAACTTGGACACGTAAAGCCGACGATCCCCGTGCGGTATGCCGCCCGTTTTGCCGATGATCCGCACCCTCGCTGCGGATGTGGCGCCGTTGACTGCGTCGAGGCCCGGGCCTCGCTCAAAGGTTTGGTGCGCCGTATCGAATGGGCCTTGAGCGAAGCGGGCGCCGATGTGATTCGTCAGCAATTGGCCGCCGATGGTCGAACGCTCAACGACGAAACGCTGACACGGCTTCGCGAACTAGCTACCCGCGGCCCCGAGCAGGCGGCCTACAACGTGCGAACCTTTGCCGATCGAGACGAAGATGCGTTCTGTCGCTGGTTGCTGGAAGACTGGGCGATCATGATCGGAGCGCTCTTTGCCAGCCTGGCTCCGGTATTACATCCGAATCTGTTCATAATCGGCGGCGGCATGACCGAAATGTCACCTGCGGCACGCGACTGGTTCATCGAAGTTGTGCGTCGCGTCTACGGTGAAGTCAACTCGCAGTCGTGTTTTGCCAGCAGGACCGGAAATTGCGAAATCGTTTGGAGTAAGAGCCAGGACCAGGGTTGGCGCGGCGCCATACTGATGGCGATTCGGTCGGGCCGGTAGGCGTTTGCAACGGATTTCCGCCGCTTAGGTGCCGATTGCGAATTCCTCCTAAGCTATCTAGAATATTTGGCTCCGACGGCTTCCGATTTGTGGCGTAAGGACGCTGCCCGGCACATTGTTTGTGCACTGGCACGTCCCATGCATCCTGCCAAGCCGTCCTGCTGTTTTGGTCGCGCGAATCCAAACCGTACGACGCGTACCTTCGTAGCTTTAGATTCTCTCAATCCCGAATACGTTCACCGTCATGGCTCGAAGAAAAAATGTGGTCGTCGCCCAGAGCGGCGGCCCTAGTCCGGTCATCAATAATAGTTTACGTGGCATTGTGGAGGCCGCGCGCGATTTCGACACGCTCGGTACCGTTTACGGTGCGCGGCACGGAATCGAGGGTGTGCTGAAAGAAGAATTGATCGATCTTTCGGCCCAATCCGCCGAAGAAATCTCACTGCTTCGCTACACGCCGGCCGCCGGATCGATCGGCACATGCCGTTATAAGCTCAAACCGCCCCAGACTGAAGATTTTGAGCGAGTCATCGAAGTCTTCAAAGCGCATGACATTGGCTATTTCCTGTACATCGGCGGCAATGATTCGATGGATACGGCCAACAAGATTGCGCAGCTCGCGCACGACCGCGGGCTCGATCTCGTGGCGGTTGGCGTACCCAAAACCATCGACAACGACGTTGGCGACAGCGAATTCAAACTGGTCGACCATACACCCGGATTTGGCAGCACGGCCAAGTATTGGGTGCATGCGATTCAAAATGCCAACGAAGAGAATGCCGGCTCATCACCGGCCGATCCGGTACTTGTGCTGCAGGCTATGGGCCGGAAAATTGGCTTCATTCCCGCCGCTGCGCGGCTTGCCGACCCGAATCGCGAACTGCCGCTGCTTATTTATCTGGCGGAATGTGCTCGCTCCATCGAACAGATTACCGAGGAAGTCAACGCGCTACTGAGCCAGCGAGGACGAGCAATCGTCGTTATCAGCGAAGGTTTCGACCTGGGGGACCTGGGTGAAGTGCGAGATTCGTTTGGACACACGTCGTTCAGCGCGAGCCAAACGACCGTGGCGCAGAAGCTGGTAAACCACTTGAACCAGGTCGGGCTGTCCGTGAAAGGCGCTGCACGCTGCAACGTTCCGGGTACCGACCAACGACATTCGATGGCCTATGCCTCGACCGTTGACTTGGAAGAAGCTTACCGTTCGGGCCAAAAAGCGACCGAGTTGGCTGCCAACGGTGAGAGCGGATATATGGCCACGATACTTCGCAATTCCGGCGTTATCTATTCGGCTCGCTACGATCGCGTGCCACTGCCGGAAGTTGCCGGCGCCGATCGCAAGTTTCCCGCCGCCTGGATCGCCGAGAGCGGCTACGACGTTACCGATGCGTTTGTGGCGTACGCCAATCCTTTGATTGGCGACGGCATGGTCAGTTTGCCAATGATTGGTGGTCGGCAGCGGCTGGCGAAGATTCAACCGATCCTCGCCGAGAAAAAACTCGCCCCCTACGTGCCGCAGGCCGATCGATAGGGTTCGATCGATTCACCGATTCAATAACCGCTTCCATTACCAGAGACGTTGCATGATTGAGTTCAAACCGGAACACGAGTTCTTCGTCGGCATCGATTCCGATGGCTGTACGTTTGACACCATGGAACTAAAGCACAAAGAGTGTTTTATTCCACAGTTTATCAACCATTACGAACTTCAGGGCGTGAGCAAATACGCGCGTGAGGCCGCAGAATTTGTGAACCTCTATTCGAAAAGTCGTGGTTGCAATCGCTTCAACGCGCTGGTCGAACAACTGGAGTGGCTGCGTCAGCGTCCCGAAGTGCTGAATCGCGGCGTGCAGGTGCCGAAACTCGTTAGCGTTGAGAAGTGGCTAACGGAAGAAACCAAACTGGGAAACCCGGCACTCAAGCAGGCCTGCGAGTCGTCTGGTGATGCTGAATTGAAGCAGGCGCTCGATTGGTCGGAAGATGTAAACGCCACGGTGAAACGGATCGTGCGCGGCGTGCCGCCATTTCCTTATGTTCGTGAGTGCCTCGACAAACTCGCAGCCAGGTGTGACATGCTTTGTGTTTCGGCGACTCCTAACGAAGCCCTGGAAGCGGAATGGGCCGAACACGGCCTGCGAAAATATGTGAGAGCAATTTGTGGTCAGGAAATTGGCACAAAGAAAGAAACGCTCGCACTGTCGAAGCCCTTTGATCCGTCGAACCGGCTCATGATCGGCGATGCTCCGGGCGACTTCAAGGCCGCTATGGCGAATGGCTGTCAGTTCTTCCCCATCAACCCGGGCGATGAGGAAGCAAGTTGGCAAGCGCTCTACGAGGAAGGAATCGAACGGTTCTTTAACGGCAGTTTCGCCGGCGACTATCAGAATCAACTACTGGCTGATTTCGACGCCCGGCTGCCTGAGCGGCCGCATTGGAAGTAGTCCGGTGCGTTTTGGCCAAATTTGGCCTTCGTAGACTTAAATTTTGCAACCTAGTGGCATAAATCTGTATCGGAAAACCAAAGATGTCTGAACCATGTGACATTGGCCTGATTGGTCTCGCCGTGATGGGCGAAAATTTGGCTCTGAATATCGAGAGCCGTGGATATTCCATTGCCGTCTACAACCGCACGACTAGCAAGGTCGACGAACTCTTGGCGGGCCGGGCCAAGGGCAAACGATTTGTTGGCGCCCACTCGGTCGAGCAGCTTGTGGCATCGCTAGCTCGGCCGCGAAAAATCATCATCATGGTGCAAGCCGGTCCGGCCGTCGATGCCGTGATCGACTCGCTCGTCCCCTTGCTCGAAGAGGGCGACGTCATCATCGACGGCGGCAATACCTTCTTTCAGGATACCGAGCGGCGCACCAAAGCACTCGAAGAAAAAGGCCTCCTGTTTATTGGCACCGGAGTGTCGGGTGGCGAGGAAGGCGCCTTGCTGGGCCCGAGCATGATGCCTGGCGGCAGTGAGAAAGCGTGGCCGCTGGTAAAGCCGATTTTTCAGGCAATTTCAGCCAAGGTTGGTCCGAATAACGACATCCCCTGCTGCGAATGGGTCGGGCCGCGCGGCGCCGGGCACTACGTGAAAATGGTGCATAACGGCATCGAATACGGTGATATGCAGATGATCTGCGAGGCGTACTTTATCCTCAAGCATGCCTTGGGACTCACG
Source organism: Planctomycetales bacterium (assembly GCA_020427265.1). Lineage (GTDB taxonomy): Bacteria > Planctomycetota > Planctomycetia > Pirellulales > JAGQOS01 > JAGQOS01. The sequence goes on along the minus strand of JAGQOS010000185.1, from coordinate 342 downwards.
AATAGCGAATTGTACGACGTATTCGCCGACTGGTATCGTGGCGAGTTGAATAGCTACCTGATTGAAATCACTCGCGACATCTTCAGCGTGAAGGACCCCAATGGCGACGGCGAACTGGTCGACAAGATTCTCGATCGTGCCGGCGCGAAAGGAACCGGCAAGTGGATGAGCCAGTTAGCTCTCGACCTGGGTGTGCCCAGCACGTTGGTCACCGAAGCCGTATACGCTCGCTCGTTATCGTCGCTCAAGGAAGAACGCGTTCGCGCCGCGGAAATTCTCAGCGGCCCGAGCAGTAAGTACGCTGGCGACCGCGACGCGTTCATCGAACAGGTCCGCCAGGCG
>JAGQOS010000184.1 GCA_020427265.1 Planctomycetales bacterium | reverse complement strand
TTGTTGCGCTCAATTGCGCGGCGCTGAGCGAGAATATCCTGGAAAGCGAGTTGTTCGGTCATATCAAAGGGGCGTTTACCGACGCTTCGGCCGACCGCATTGGCAAGTTCGAATACGCCAATGGCGGCACGCTTTTTCTCGACGAAGTTGGCGACATGCCGATGGCCACGCAGATCAAGCTGCTGCGCGTACTCGAAAGCCGCGAAATCACACGTGTCGGGTCGAACGAGCCCATTCAGGTGAACGTGCGCATCTTGTCGGCCACGAATCGCGACTTGGAAGATTCAATTGAAGCTGGCACGTTTCGCCGCGATCTGTATCATCGGCTCAAGGTCGTTTCGATCTTGCTTCCCGCTCTGGCCGAGCGTTCGCAGGACATTCCGCTACTAATCGAACATTTCATGAAGCAGGCCGCGGCGCGGCACAATAAGAAGGCGCGCAGCATGTCGACCGCCGCGCGGCGCCGATTGCTGGCTTACGACTGGCCCGGCAACGTTCGGCAGTTGAAGAACGTCGTCGAGAGCATGGTTGTGGTCGATCTCGACGAAGTGCTTGATCTTGACGATCTGCCGCCGGAGCTTATTGACGAAGAACCATCGACGCCGGCGGCCGCCTTCGCGCAGGGCGATGGCCTCGCGTCGTTAGTTGGTCAGCCCATTTCGGAAGTCGAACGTCTCTTCATCACCGAAACGCTGCAAGCCACCGGCGGTAATCGTGAAGAAGCCGCCAAAATGCTTGGCATCGGCGAACGAACGTTGTATCGGAAAATCAAGGAATACGGATTGTAAATTGACGAGTCACCAATGACCAATTCCCAAGTCACAACTTGTGGAATTCCATTCGTCATTAGACGCCTCGTCATGCGACATTCATAGATCAATCGGTGTACGGATGCCCGTTATCAAGCAACTTTCGACAAGCGTCATCAACAAGATCGCCGCCGGCGAAGTCATCGAACGGCCGGCGAGTGTCGTGAAGGAGTTGGTCGAAAACTCGCTCGATGCCGGCGCGAGGCGCGTCGATGTGCACATCGAGCAAGGTGGCGCGGATCTGATCCGTGTGGTCGACGATGGTTGCGGGATCGCAGCCGACGAGTTGCCATTGGCTCTCGCGAGCCACGCTACGAGCAAAATCGATACGGCCGACGATCTGTTTTCGGTTCGATCCCTCGGTTTTCGTGGCGAGGCCTTGGCGTCGATTGCCGAGGTCAGCCGTTTTCTCATTCGCAGCCGGCCCCACTCGGCACAGGGCGGCATGGAACTCGAAGTGCATGGCGGCCAACTGCGAGGGCCGGCGCCTTGCGGCTGCGGCCCGGGCACGACCATCGAAGTTCGCGACCTGTTCTACAACACACCCGTGCGGCGCAAATTTCTGCGGACTGGGCCAACCGAGATGGGGCACGCCGCCGAAGCGCTCACGCGGTTGGCGATTCCTCATCGACACGTGCACTTTACCTTGAAACACAACACGCGAGTGTTGCACGATTTGCCGGCGACCGACGACTGGCGGGAACGCTTAGCCAGTTTCTTCGGCGCCGAGTTGGCCGAAAACCTGATTCCTGTGGAAAACGAAGAGCGTGGCGTGCGGCTATCCGGGTATGTCGCCAACCCAACGCACAGCCGCTCAAATAACAAGATGCAGTATTTGTTTCTCAATGGACGCCATATTCGCGATCGGGCGTTACAGCACGCACTCTCCGAGGCCTACCGAGGGCTTCTGCTGACCGGACGGTTCCCTATTTGTTTTTTGCGCCTCGACATGCCACCGGAAATGGTCGATGTCAACGTCCATCCGACAAAGCTCGAAGTTCGCTTTCAAGATGGCGGCGCGCTGTATGGACAATTACTCGGGACACTCCGCCGCAAGTTCCTCAGCACCGATCTGGAAGCTCGTTACCAGGCTTCGAGCGGAGACGTTGCCGCCGCAGCAGCCGATGCCCAGCAAGCGGCTGCCGCACGTCGGGAACTTGCCGACTGGGCCAAAGGTGAACTTGCACGGCAAACGGCCGAGGACCCGGCGAGCGACGAGTCGCCCATCGCCGAGCAACGCCGTTTTCCGATCGAGGCGCCTCCCCGCGCTACGGCTCCCTTAACGCTCAATCGGATCGACCTTCCTTCGGCAACGCGCTTCGATGCCGCCCATACCGAAAGTGCCGGTGTTCCGCCGGCTGCTCTGCCAGCCTCCGGGCCGCAGGCCGCCGATTCTCGTAGTGCGCTTCAGGTGCACAATCGCTATTTGGTGGCGGAGTCGGATGAGGGGATGATCGTCATCGATCAGCATGCCTTGCACGAACGGATCATCTACGAGCAGATTCGCGAGAAGGTGCTAGCCGGCGCGGTTGAAACGCAAAATCTGCTCGTTCCCGAACCCGTCGATCTAAGCCCGGCCGAGGCGGCTGCGGCGCTCGAACATCGTGAACTGCTGGCCCAGTTGGGACTGACGATTGAACCTTTTGGCGGCGACACGGTCTTGATTTCTAGTTATCCGGCGATGCTGGCGAACATGAGTCCGGCCGAAGTATTGCGCGACCTGGTCGAGCGTTTGAGCGACGGCGGCCGCACGCCGGAACGGCGAGATTTACTCGACGCGATGTTACATTCGATCTCGTGCAAAGCGGCCATCAAGGCGGGCGATCGGCTGTCGGCTGGCGAAATCGAGGCCCTGCTCGATCAACGGCATTTGGCCCAGGACGCCCACCATTGCCCGCATGGACGCCCTACGGCGCTGGTCTTTACACGTGACGAACTCGACCGGCAGTTTAAACGCATTTGATGCGCCGGGTCCCGATGGCCCGCGAGCCCTGTCCTGGTTATAGTATGGTTTGTCAGTTTTTAGGCCGACAACGATCCGTGTTTGCACGGCCCTCGACCTCAGGGTGAGCGGCGGAAGCCCCATTTTTGGGCGCCACAAGGTTCACCGGGCGACATAGACGGCTAAGGTGAAAATCGCCGCTCGCAGCGAAGAGCATTCCCCATGATTTGTGTAAGTATCGGACGTGGTCGGCATCGCCATTTGATGGCTGAGCATCTGCGGCTCAAGCAATGTGGCGCCAAGCTGGTCGAATTGCGCCTCGACTACATCAATCGCGTGCCGCAGTTGAAGCGGCTGCTCGAAAATCGGCCGACGCCGGTCATTGTCACCTGCCGCCGCGAGCGCGATGGTGGCAAATTTACCGGTTCGGAGGAGCAGCGGTTGATGCTCCTGCGCGAGGCGATCGTCGAGGGTGTGGAGTATGTCGACCTGGAAGACGATATTGCCGGCAGCGTGCCCCGTTTCGGGAAGACGAAGCGCATCGTCAGCCATCACGACTTTCGCAAAACACCCGACGATCTGGAAGAATTGCACGAGCATCTCGCTTCGCTCGATGCCGACATCGTGAAGATCGCCACGATGGCGAACAGTCCTCACGACAACATTCGGATGCTGAAGTTGATCGCCAATGCCAAGGTTCCGACCGTGGGGCTTTGCATGGGCGACATCGGCACGCCGTCGCGCATCCTGGCCGGAAAATTCGGCGCTCCGTTCACCTATGCGACGTTCCATCACGAACGAGCGCTAGCGCCCGGGCAGATCAGTTTTGAACAGATGCGCGACATCTATCATTACGAGCAGATCAATGCCGACACAGTTGTTTACGGCGTTGTTGCCGATCCCGTTGGCCATAGTTTGAGTCCGCAGATCCACAACGCCTCGTTTCGACAGCAAGGCATCAACGCGGTGTACCTGCCGTTTCGCGTGCCGCGGCAATACTTGAGCCAGTTTGTCGACGATGCTCCGGCGATTGGCCTGAAGGGCTTGAGCGTGACGATTCCACACAAGGAAGCGATCGCCGAGAAACTCACGAAGGTCGACAAGGCGGTCAAGGGAATCGCCGCTGTGAATACAGTCGTTTACAAAGACGGCGAGTTGGTCGGCTACAATACCGACTACAAGGCGGCGATGGATGCGATCGAAAAAGGAATGGGCCAACTCGGCGCGGATCCGAGTCCGTTGGCCGGTAAAACGGCGCTTATACTCGGCGCGGGCGGCGCGGCGCGCGCCATTGCCTACGGTCTGAAACGACGCGGCGCGGCGTTCGTGATCAGTAATCGCACGCCCGAGCGGGCCGAGAAACTGGCGGAAGAATTCGGCGGGTGCGCAGTGAAATGGAATATGCGCTACAGTACCTCGGCCGACGTGCTGATCAATTGCACGCCGATCGGCATGCATCCCGACGTGGACGAATCACCCTACGACAAGCTGCGATTGCCGCCGTCGATATTTGTCTTCGACACGGTGTACAATCCTGAAACGACCTTGTTGCTCAAGGACGCGCGCTCGCGCGGTTGCGATACGGCAACCGGTGTCGAAATGTTCATACGTCAGGCCAGCCTGCAGTATTATTTGTTCACCGGGCGCGAAGCGCCGACGGACGTGATGCTCGACGCCTTGCGACGCTCGATCGGCGCAGAACGACGTTAACCGCTTCTCCTGCTGGCTTTCCCGACACGCAGCGAATGGTTATGAACATTTATTTGATCGGTTATCGCGGCGTGGGCAAATCAACCGTCGCCCGACTATTGGCCGAGCGGCTCGGCTGGCGCTTCGTTGATGCCGACCTGGAATTGGAACAACGCGCCGGCAAGACGATTCGCGAGATCTTCGCCGAAGACGGAGAACCGGCTTTTCGCGATTTGGAAAGCGATGTTCTCGAATCGCTTAGTCGCGAGGATTGCTTGGTGGTCGGTGTTGGCGGCGGCGGTGTCTTGCGCGAAAGTAACCGTGACCTGTTATGCGCATCGGGTAAGCTGGTCTGGTTGACGGCATCTTGCGAAACGATTCTACGGCGCATTTCCGACGATCCGCACAGCGTGCAGCGCCGTCCTAACCTGACCAGGTCGGGCGGGCCGACCGAAGTCGAGCAGCTTCTGCGCGAGCGCGAGCCGATTTACCGTGCGCTGGCCGATTTGACGGTCGATACTGAGACTAAGGACCCGGCGGCGCTGGCCGTGCAGATTGCCGCCGACCTTCAACTCGCTTAGTCTCCCGTTCCGTTGCGTCATTCTCCCCCCGGGCTCTTGTTGTGAACGCCGCGCTCCCCATCCCGGCGACACTGGCTTTGTGCTTTGTGTTTGTCGCTGCCGCCATGCTCGGTAGCGCCATCAATTGGGCTACCTACAATTGGGCGTGGAATCCGCGCGCCATCAGTCCCTGGGGGCATCCGCCGCAGGGAGGCCCGCCGCGTTGCTGGCGCGACCGATTGCCCATTGTTGGCTGGCTGGGGTTGCGCCGCGAAGCAACGTTGCACGGCGTCGCTTTCTGGATTCGGCCGATGCTCGTGGAACTCGCCACGGCCATTGGACTGGCGTGGCTTTACCATCGCGAGGTAATCCAACAGGGCCTCTTCGAATTTCCCTTGGGTACTCCCTTGCCCCTGGGTGTTTCCGTGGACGTAGCGATTCTGCATCAGCAGTTTCTAGCGCATGTGCTGTTGATTGGCCTGGCGCTTGTCGCTTCGTTGATCGACATTGATGAAAAGCTGATCCCCGACGAAGTTACAGTGACTGGGACCATATTGGGGCTAATCATTGCGCTCGTGTTGCCATTTTCGCTGCTGCCCGATTTGGCTGCGGGCAGTGAGCCGTCGGTCGTAGCCATGCCGTTTGTCCTCGCTCCCAATTTGCAAGGGTTGCTACCGCCAGGAAGTGTTCCACATCACAGTCTTCTTACCGCCACCTCGCCCAATGTGTGGCCGGCGGAACTGGCCGGCAGTCCCAACGGCAAGTCGCTACTGATCGGGCTGGGCTGCGTTTGGTTCTGGTGTTTCGCCATTTTGCCTCGGCCTTGGTACACGCGACATGGGCTTGCTCGTGCTCTGCGCGTCTGCACGGCGCGGATGATGCGAGGCTTTTGGACGCTGCGCTCGCTGATCTTGCTGGTCGGTGGTTCAACGCTCGTGCTCGGCGGCTGGCTTTGGGGTGGCGCGCATTGGGCTGGCTTGTTGACGGCACTGATCGGAATGTTCGGCGGCGGCGCCATCGTTTGGGTCGTGCGCATCATTGGCGCGATGACGCTGCGGCGCGAGGCCATGGGATTTGGCGATGTCTTGCTCATGATGATGATCGGCGCTTTCATGGGCTGGCAGGCCTGCTTGGTCATATTCTTTCTGGCGCCGTTTGCCGGCTTGCTGATTGGCGTGCTGCAAATGCTCGCGCGCCGCGACCAGGAAATCCCGTATGGACCGTTCCTTTGTTTGGCGACACTTTTCACGTTGCTAGCGTGGCCCAGCGTTTGGGATCGACTTTACCGACTGTTTGCCGTCGGCTGGCTCGTGCCCTATGTGCTTGTTGGTTGTCTCTTGGCGATGATCGTATTGCTGATGCTCGTGAGAATTGTGAAGTCCGTGATCTTTCGAGCCGAGGAGCCGACATGACTGCAACGCTATCAATTCGATGCGCTGCCACAACTGCCCTTGAGAGCCGCTCACGCAACTGTTACCCTCCCCTCCCCCGAAGGTTTTAGGCCATGATTCCATCGCCCATCGCTATGAATTCGAATGTCAAGCTATCGCGTCTTCTTGCGTTAGCCGGGCTGCTGTTGGCGGCCGGCTGCGGCCAGAACCCTTATGCGTTGAGTCAATCATCGCCTCAGTTGCCATTGCAACAACCTCAGACACCACCATTGGTCGCCGCTCAAGGCGCGATTCAACAGCGGGCCGAGGCTTTGGATCGCGACAATCGCGAATTGCAAAGCCAATTAGCACAGGCCCAACGCCAGAACCGGCTGCTCGAAGACCAGTTGGCCGTCGTGCGGCAGCAGTTGCAGACCACGACCCAACAATTGGCTGCCGTCCAGAATGAAAAGCAAGGAATCGAAAAACACACCCGCGCGCTGGCGGCTTCCGTGCAGCGACAAGCCGGGGCCACGATTCGCGCCAACAATACGTTGCTCAGTCAGTTGACCGTCGCCAAAATCGAAGGCGTCGAGGTGCGCCAGGACGGCGATGTTGTGCGGATCGAACTTCCAGGTGAAATGCTTTTTCAACCCGGCAGCGCGACCTTGCGACCGGAATCCGCGCGCGTGATCGACGGCGTAATGGCCGACGTTCTGCAGCAGTATCCAAGGCAGATGCTGGGGATTGAAGGGCATACGGACAGCGATCCGATTCGTTCCGCCGCTTTTCCCAGCAATCACCACCTATCGACCGCCCGGGCCACGGCCGTATACGAGCAGATCATGAGCCGTCGCCAGGTGCCTCCCGCGCAACTGTTCGTGGTTGGTCATGGGCCAAATCATCCGGTCGTTTCCAACGCGACACCGGCCGGCAAAGCGCGCAATCGCCGAGTTGAGGTTGTCGTTTATCCCGACACGTATCAGCCCTAACGTCGATGATTGGTGCGTGTCCATCGAAAGCGAAGCGTCATTTCGTCGGACAACATTTGCAGTAATGTCGCCGGGATCGCTGCAGTTACGCTCGGCACGAATTAGCCGCGAATCACGAAGTCGATCGGCACAATCACTTGCCGAGCGCGGTCCGCGGCATCTTGTGTTGGCGAGAATCGCCACAATCGAATGGCTTCCATCGCCGCGCTGTCGAGCGACGCAACACCGCTCGACTGATGCAGCAAAGCGCCTACGACGGCGCCGTCGATATCGATCGTCACACGGATGAGCACCGTGCCGCCCAGGCCGGCCGCCAGCGCACGCTCCGGATAACGCGGTGCGATATTCGAAATGATTTCCGGCACATCGATCGTATCGGCGCCGAACATTGCAGCGGAAGCGATCGACGCCCGCGTCGATTCGGCGGGCAGGGTTGCCGGTTGCGACTGCTTGTAGGCGATGCGGTGAACGAAAACAGGCCGCCGCGATTCGAATGCCGGTTCGCGCAGTGGCGGGGTTGTCGCGGCCATGGAGCGTACGGGCCCTTGCCGGCTACTCGGCGCAACGTCGGCATGGAACTTCGCCCAATGCGGGGGTGGAGCGATCGTGTTCGCCAAACTCGGGCCGCGCGAAGCGGAATCGGCAGGTGGATCGATCGGTTCCGACAGCGAAGTCTCGTGCGGTTCGAACGTCAGGAATAGCGGTTCCGAGTCGGCCGGATGTTGACCGGGTTGATCGTGATCGAGCGCGACAAAACTGGCCTCGAGCGCGATCGACGATCGGCCGGGATCAACATGCATTCGAGGCAAATGGTAGACGACGGCATACCAGGCCAGCGCGCACGCCATGGCCCCATGCGCCAGCAAGCTCCAAACCAACGGGCCCGACCAGTGGCTCGGTCGACCGACGAGCGCTGGTGACGGAATACCGGGAGGCAACGGCTGCACTTCGAGTTGGGCGAGACCCGCAATCGAAGCAGTGGCCGGCGACTCATCGGGTACGTATCGTGGAACGGAGATTTCCAGAATTTCCATCGCCTACCTGGCGCTTCTCGCGGAGTCGCATCACGGAGCCTGTCGACTATGTTTTAGCCTAACCGTGGTCCGAAATTCTGTCAATTTTCGCCCGGCCATTTGTGCTTTTTCAGGGATTATGATCCAATGCGGCGGTCGCCGTCATGGAACAGGATCGAAGTTTTTACGAGTTTCCGGCGTAAACAGACTATGGATGAATGCGCCGTGATTGAACCTAGGGCGACCAGCGGGAGCCCGGCATTTGCGAGCTCCCTTAGCAAA
>JAGQOS010000183.1 GCA_020427265.1 Planctomycetales bacterium | reverse complement strand
CGATACGCGGGCCTTCCCGCTGTTGGTCCACGATCCGCGTAAAGGCGGGACGCTGCGCGAACGGCTCTCGTTGCAAGGCAACCCGGCCGTTAGCGACGACTGGTGGGTTAATCCGAAGACCGGCGAGACGGTCGATTTCATCGATTTCGCTCGGAGCGAAGGCCGCTTCTCGAAGCATTTCGATCGCGACGGTAACCCAAGCGAACTGTTGCTCGAAGCGCAGAAAGATCGTCTCGAGAACTGGCGGCTGCTACAGGAACTGGCCGGCACGCTCGGCGGTGGAGCTAAGCCTGCGGCCAAGGCAGCGCCAGCGGCAGCCAAGGCGGCCGCCGCCAAACCTGCGGCTGCCAAACCTGCGGCGTCGGGTTCGCTGCCCGGCGGGCTGGCGCTCGACTCGGCAGTTAAGTTCAACGACGGCAGCGGCTGGGTCGGCGGTCAGATTACTTCTGTGCAACCGTTGGTCGTGTCGCTCGAAGACGAAACCGAATTACGCATCACCAGTGACATGCTCGACGAAGCTGTCAAGGCCGGGCTGATTGTGAAAGCATGACGCAGCGGCTGCACGCCGAAACGGTCAAAACACGATCAAAAGCTCCAACCACCCATCCCAAGTGTGCCGATGGCTGAGGCGTCTGCTCGAGCGACGATCACGTATGATTCGGGCAAAGTGCCCGATGTGCTCGAATTCCTCAAACGCACTCGTAGCGAGCTGCGCTCGTTGACGCATGTGCGCGTTTCGGTCGATTGGTTTAGGGTGTTCGATGTGAACGGCGACTACTTCGAAGTCACCGGCATCGGTTACGGCGACGAACCGATCGTGGAGATCCTGCGTTTCGTCAACACGGCGTTCAAGCCGGAGTTCATTCACGCGCCGATCACTGGACCGTATAAAGAATTTAAGACCGGCCGTCGCTATTGCTGGGCGCAAGACCGCGTGATGTAGCGGCCGAGCGCCGATATTCGCGATGCTATCGCTGCTGGCGATCGCTGTATGTCCACGCCGGCCCAGTCCGTGCATTCTTTGCCCGCGCCCTCGATACGCAATTGACGGCTAACTTGCCGACCGGTAAGTTCCCGCCGCATCAGCGCGAAGGTTTCTCTGAGATTCTGCCGAAACCGCGTCCGTTTCGAAGCCCAATCACGGTCGCTTTTCGCAACTTGTTCCCGGGATAAACCTCGCCATTCGTTCTCATCCTTCCAGGCGATCGTACGTTGTCTACCTCGCAAATTCGATTTTGGCCTCCGGCCGTTCTGGCTGTCCTGCTCGCCAGCGTGGCGTACGGCCAGTCGCCCGACACGAGCCGGTTTGCGGCCGGAGCGTTCGACTCGAATGTCTATCACGAGGCGCCGGTTCGGCTTCCCTTGCTCGACTTCGAGTTGCCCAATCCAATGGCGGACGTCGCCAGCCCGCAAGCCACCGCCGCTGCGGTTCCCGGGGGCAGAACTTCCGGCATACTGAACGGTCCGGGGTTCGAGCCCTTTGCGAGCAGCGACTTCAGCGGCGATTCCGCCACGCTCAACGCTAGACGCGGCACGCCGACTCTTTCATCGGGCGTTCGGGACCAAATCAGCTGGCAATTGCCGATCGACGCTGATCGGCTGTCGGGCCCGCCACCTGAAAAGCGCGTGACCTTTCAGAGCATGTTCAGCGCCCAATGGCAAGGCGTGCTGGCCGACCATCAGGCGTTCTATTCTCCCGAAAGCCTGGCTTGGCTCGGCGCTGGTCTGGGCGTAGGCGCGGTGATGGCCAACACGGGCTTCGACGAAAACTTTCTGCGCGATACGTACGTCGAAAATATCATCCTCGCGCCTAACGACGAGTATCGAGAAAAGATCCACGAAGCAAAATTCATTGGCGACGGATACTATACGTTGCCGGCGTTCGCCGTGGCCGCCCTGGCCGAACCTTGGATCCAGGATCTGCCATTGGGAAGTGAAACTTCGCAATGGGGGCAACGTTCGCTGCGCACGATCCTGGTTGGCGGGCCGCCCATGCTCGGCCTGCAATACCTTACTGGTGCGTCGCGCCCGGGCGAGTCGCCGTCGCGCTCGCATTGGCAACCGCTCCAAGACAACAACGGCGTGAGCGGCCATAGTTTTATGGGCGCTGTTCCGTTTCTTTCCGCGGCGAAAATGACCGATCGACCCTGGCTCAAGGGAAGCTTCTACCTTGCTTCGACCCTGCCGGCCCTTTCTCGCGTGAACGACGATGATCACTACTTCTCGCAAGCCTTCCTCGGTTGGTGGATTGCGTACTTGGCCTCCACTGCCGTCGACAGCGCGCACCACCCCGCATCGAATCGGCGGTGGTTTGTCTACACGCAGCGCGATGCGGTCGGAGTCGGCTTCGAATTTGTTCAGTAGCCGACGTGTACTACGTTTTGGCTTGTCGGCAACGGTCGGCAAGGCGACTGGTCACGCCAGCAATTCGTCGTACATTTCTTGATTAAAACCGACCAATAACGTTTTGCCGACACGCAAGGTTGGCGCACGCAGATTTCCGGTCGGTCCGACAATCAACTTGGCCAGCGTTTCGTCGTCGGGCTTGTCTTTTTTCATGTTGATCGCCACCACCTTCTTGCCGCGCGCCGCATAGACCATGCTCGCTTGACGCGCCAATTGCAGCGCCTGGGCGCGATCGAGCGTCGACTTCTTGGCGTTCACTTCCTCGCTCGTTTCCAACGCAGCCTTCGCAAGATACTCTTGCGTTTTTCCGCAAGAAACTCATCCCGGGCGATGATAGGACCAACTAATCTTGTTTGCCATCGTAATTGTCTCCTGAAGCTAAAGGATTTGCGGCGTCGCCGCATGGAGAAAGTAACAGGTTTCTGTCGGCTTCAACCTTGTTTGCGCGTAACATCATGGCGCCTCGGCGGGCAGTTGCTCCAGCACATTGGCAGCGTAGCGGCGAACTTCGACGTCGTTTTCACGCAGCAGTGCGCGAACCAGCGGCGCAAGTTGTGCATGCTGTTCCGGCAGAGGAAACATCGACAGCGATCGTACGGCGCTGCGCCGCGTCGCGAGTTGGGGGCTTTGCAACGCCAAGAGCATCGGCTTGGCTACGCTTCGCCGTACGACAGCCATTCCGCTCAATGGTTTGTCGCGTTTGGGAAAATAGAATTGCATGCGGCCGAGCGTCGCCCGGGCCGCCTCGCCCAAGCGTTCGTCGGTGGAGTCAAGCAGCGGCAACAGCTTGGCCAGAACCAAAGGTCCCATCTTGGCCAAGGCGAGTTCCGCCCCCACGCGCGAGGCTTCGTCCGCGCTCGTCAGACGCTCGAGCAGCGCCGGCGCTGCCTGCAGCATAAGCGGCTTGGCGGCGGCGATGAAGTCTTCGGTGCTCGTCGACGTTTCGTACAAAATCGATTCACGAACTTCATCGATAATGGTCTGCAGGGCGAATAGCGCGGCTTGGCGCTCGCCATCGTTTGGCGATTGAAGCCGCGCTGCCAGTGGCCCGACCATCGTCGCTCCACCGCTGGCGATCACGTTGGCCACGGCCAGGGCGACGTCGGCATCCTCCTTGCGCAATGCCGGTAGAAGCTCGTCGACGTCCGCATCGGTTAACCGGCCGACTTCGAACAACGCCATGGCCGCCTCGATCGCCAAATCGCCTTCCGCGCGATTCAATTCAGTAACGATTAGCTTCACTCCGCGCCGGTCGCGGCTCACCTGCCAAAGCGCCAAGCCGGCAGCCACGCGGCGGCGCGGATCTTTGTGTTCGAGCATCCGCACGAGCAGCGGCTGACATCCCTCGGCGCGACCAATTTTTCCCACAGCGCGAAGTCCGATCACCGGGAACTCGTCGAGATTCTCCGGGTTTTCGATTTCGGCCACCAACCGCTCGACCGCCGGCGCGGCGGCTGGCCCGATGTTGCCCAAAGCGTCGGCAGCATACCAGCAAAGCTCCAGGTCACGGCTGGCCAGCGACTCGGTCAAGGCTTCCACGGCCGGGGCGGCTTCCGCGCCTCGCTGGCCCAAGGCGTAGGCGGCTGCCCGGCGCTGCGAGGTATCGGTTGCCGATGTGAGCGTGCTGATCAACGCGGCGATCGGCGGCGCAGAAACGGCGGTTGGGGCATCGGCCGCCTGGGCCCGCGCGGCAGGACAGGCGACGCTGAGCCAGAGCAGGGCCGCTCCTAACGCCGCGCTAGTCGAGTTCGATTTGCCAGTACAGCGGAGCATAACGGTAATAAACTTCGAGCGTGCACGTGGACAGGGCCGTGGTATAGAGTCGCCCGCCTTGCTTTCCATGGCGGGCGTCGAGGCTCGTGGGCCAACTTCCCGCTTCGGGGCCACCGCCCTCTTGTGTGGCGAGCAGCACTTTCTTGATCTCGCGATTCCAATCTTCCCACGGCGCGCCGCCCCAATGGTGCATCACTTGCGTGGCATAGTACCAGTAATAAATATCGTGACCGCCTGAGCCGGGAAGATGATGCTGGTGCAGGAATGCGATTCCTTCGCCGAGCGCTTCATCGTTCTTGTTCCATCCCAAATACATGCGGCTCAGTAAGCCGGCAGCCGTCATCGTGGGCGTAGGACCTTGCTTGGGCATGTAGCTGAACTGCCCGCCGGAACGCGATTGCACACTATCGAGATAATCGGAAGCCATCGGGAGAGTCCGCTCGGGAAAACGTACGTAGGCCGAATGGGCGCTGTGCAACGCCATCAGTTGCCAGCCGACCACGCTCGTGTCTCCCGCCTCGCCAGGCCGGTAACGCCAGCCGCCGGCCGTATGCTGCGCCTCGACGATAAAGTCGACCGCCTTCTGCGCCGGACCACGAAGCGTGCCGTCGCCGGTGATTTTGAAGGCGTCGCACAAAACGAGCGTCGCCAAGGCATGGGCGTACATTGTCGAGTTGCCGCCGCTGCCGGCGCTCAAATCGCCATTGGGCTTTTGATTCTTCACCAACCAGGAAAGCCCCGCGGCGACCTGGTCGCGATAGATGCCAATTCGATGCGATTGGCCCGTTCCCAGCAACGTCATCAGCGCCATCGACGTTGCCGCAGTCTTGCTTTCCAAGCCGCCGCCATCGGCATAAGGGCCTCGCAAACTCCAAGAGCCGTCATCCGTTTGTTGCCGGGCGACCCAACGCAAGGCGCGGGAAACGGCCGCCTCGGTCGCCGTCGTGCCACCTTCACTGCGCACAATTTCCGCGCGCACGCGCGGGTCGCGCGCCGCTAACATACGACGCGTGGGATCTGCCGACTTGAGGTCGGCTCGCACGCGATCGATCGGCGGCAGGTGCCGTTCTTGTTCGCCGTCGACCAGTCTCAATTCGCGCGCGTCTTGATTGGCCTTAATCATCGCCTCGCGCTGTTGCTTGTTCTCAGGCACTTTATCAATCGGCAGCTCGAACTCGGTTTGGTTGAACTCCTCTTCCGATTTGTCGCCGCCCGTGCGATGTTTCTCGCTAAAATTCACACTCAGCACGATCTTGGGTTCGTACTCTTCGTTTTCCAGCGTCCAGAGCCCAAGCAGAATGATAAGTACTGCGTGAAACACCGCGCTCACGATCCACGCCGGCAAATCCTTCAAGGGATAACTGCCGCGAGGCGTTTCCTCGGGGAAGTAGGTCATCGTGCGAGGAGGAGGCGGCGAAGCCGCCGGTGGCGCTGTCGGCTTGGGCGGCGCGGGACGCGTGACCTTGGCCTTTTCGGGTGTCGGCTTCGCTGCAGGTTGTGGCGCTGATTTGGGCGCCGGCGGCGCAGCCGGTTTAGCCGCCGGCGGCGGTGCGGCCGGCGCACTAGCAACCGGTTTCTTGGGCGACGCTGGCGCGGCGGGTTTCGGCTGGGGCGTTGCCGGCGGGCTCTTTACGGCGGCTTGCTGCGCGAGCTGCCGGCGTATTTCTGCCTCCTGTTCGAGCGTGAGATCGATCGATTGTTGGCAACACCAGCAATCGGCCGTCATCAGCCACAAACGCACGCTCATGGGTGATCGGCAGGTGGGGCAAGGCAGTGTGAAGACTTCGCCATTTAGCTCACCGGACGCGCTGCCATATCGCAATGCCGCCAACGAGGTTGCCTGGCGCGACGCTAGCGAACGCTCCGCCGGCGGAATCTCTTCGAACACGAGTTCGAAACTCGAATTGGACTCAACGGTCGACATTCGTCAATGGACTCGGACGCGGAATCGCTCACTAGAGATTGGCGTACTTGCTGCGCCTCAATATACAGCGTAACCTGTTAGCATATCAGGATTTCAGTGCGTTCGCAAGATTCTCGCCCCGGCCGCAAATCCAATCCATTGCCCCGCTGCGGTGGTTTACCAAACTGCGACGAAAGGCGTAAACTATCCATGCTAGGCTGGTCGTCCGGCGGAAGCGAGCCACACAATGTCCAGGTGTTTTGGGCTGACGCTGTTGGTTCAGATTTCGTTCCCAGCGCCGTGATCCAGAAAATGGGCTCGTCTTGAGATACGACGGATCGCAGGCCGTCGAAGAGGATTCCCCGCGTGAAAATGCAGGTTGCCGATCTCGTCTCCCAGCTCGAAGCCAATATGGCGCAGGCCATTTTGGGCAAGGACGAGGTCGTGCGCTGGTGTGTCGTGGCGTTGCTCGCCGGCGAACACATTTTGCTCGAAGACGTGCCGGGCGTTGGCAAGACACTCGTGGCCAAGGCGCTCGCCCGCAGCATCGACGGTGAATTCTCGCGCATCCAATTCACTCCCGACTTGTTGCCCAGCGACATTCTCGGCACGACAGTTTACGACGCCGCGCGCAGCGAGTTCAGTTACACGAAAGGCCCGATCTTCGCCAACATTGTGTTGGCCGACGAAATCAATCGCACAACTCCCCGCACGCAGAGCGCCTTGCTCGAAGCGATGAGCGAGGGCCAGGTATCGGTCGACCATTGCACGCACGAACTTCCGCGCCCCTTTATGGTCGTGGCCACACAGAATCCCTTCGAGTTCGAGGGAACATATCCGCTGCCCGAAAGCCAGCTCGATCGCTTCCTGTTGCGCATCTCCATCGGTTATCCCGACCGCAACAACGAGCTCGACGTGCTTTCGAATCATCGCCAGGGCGAGCCGGTCGATCAGTTGGAAGCGGTCCTGCACACTTCCGACGTGTTGGCGCTGCAGGCGGCCGCGCGCGAAGTGAAGGTCGAACGCAGCGTTTACGAATACCTGCTCACGATTGTTGAGGCGACGCGGAATTGCGACCAGCTCTACGCCGGCGCCAGCACGCGCGGCGCCATTTGCCTGGCCCGCGCAAGCCAAGCCTTGGCCTTGGTCGAGGGTCGAGACTTTGTCGTGCCCGACGACGTCAAACGGCTCGCCGTTCCTGTGCTTGCCCACCGTGTTATCTCGAAGGGGTTTGTGGCCGGTAGCGAACGCTCGGCCGTCGAAGCCCTGGTCGCTCGGCTTGTCGAACAAGTTCCCACGCCAGCCTAACCGTGCTCGCACGGCATCGAGGCGGATATGGCCACGGTGAAAACTGAAGCATCTGATCACTTGAGCAGTGCCGCCCGGTCGCTCTCCGACTTCGGTGAACGTTTGCTCTTTTGGCGCCGCTGGTCGCAAAGCGCGTTGACCCGCGAAGGGTGGTATTATTTGCTCGTGTTCGCGTTCGTCGTTTCGGGCGGCCTGCTGCGCGATATCAATTTGCTCTTAGTTGTCGCCGGCATGATGGCCGGCCCGATCGTTTACAACTGGCGACACGCCGTGGTTTCGCTCCGCGGAGTTCGCTTGGAGCGAGAATCCAACTTCGGCGTCTTCGCGGGAGAGCCGCTCGAAGTTGACTTGTCGCTCTGCAACGCCAGCCGGCGCCATACGTGCTCGGCCATTTTGGTGGAAGAGATCTTGCGCGCCGAAGCCGGGCCGGCGCGCGGCGACGTGCGGCGGGGCGAAGTGCTGTTCGGTCATGTTCCCCCTGGCGAAACTCGCCGCGAAGCGTACTCGCTGCATTTGACCAGGCGGGGGCGATACCGCGCGCGGTCGCTGCGCGCCACGACGCGGTTTCCTTTCGGACTCATGCGTCGGTCGAGAGCATTTCGAGAGCGTGCTGAGATTGTCGTGTACCCGCGGCTCGGCCGTCTGACGCGCGCCTGGCGCGACCTCGAAGCGAAAACGTTGCTCGGTAATCGCAACCGCAATCGCATTGGCCACCAGGAAGGCGACTTTCTCGGCCTGCGCGACTGGCAACCCGGCGACCCGCGACGGTGGATTCATTGGCGCACTTCGGCGCGGCGCGGTTCGATGGTTGTCCGGCAGTTCGAGCAGCAGGACTCGGAGGATCTAATGCTGCTGGTCGACCTCTTCGCCCCGACGCCCCACGTGCAAGCCGACACCGAGCGTATTCTGAGTTTCGCGGCCACGATCCTGGCAACCTGGTCGCGCAAGCGCGGCAGCCGCTTGCGGTTGATTATTAACGGCGCGGAATTTGTCGATCTGGCCGGGGCCGCATCGCGCGACGTTGCCCAGCGAGCGTTTTCCGCACTCGCGGTCGCCATGCCCACGTCGGTCGATCAACTTCAGAAAGCAATCGCTGCCGGTAGCGACGAGACGTCGGCCAATAACACGCTGGCGGCCGTACTCAGCTTGCGCGAAAGCCCAAACCGAGGAAATGCGGGAAAGTTGGAACAGGAATCGCCCAAACGCAGGGCGCCGGACCCGGCGCCGCGTTTTCTTGCGCGCGCTCACTGGTTGTCGGCGGCAAATGATGGC
>JAGQOS010000182.1 GCA_020427265.1 Planctomycetales bacterium | reverse complement strand
AAACCCAGGCCCAACAACAACGCGGTGCTCGGTTCGGGAATCAACTGGCCGCCGCCAACATTGAAAGCATAGGTGCGGGTGAGGGCGGAATGGGTGGCGTTTTGCGTGAACGGATTGGGGAAGGTGGCCGGAACGACGTCGCCGTTGATGTTGAGATAGTCGGCCGTTCCTGTACCGCTGAAGGGAATGACGCCGAGGCTCTGATGAAAACCTGCGATGAGTTGCGTGCCGGGGGGAAGCGCGATGGTCGGCGCGGCCCCGCTTACCGTGAAGGCGTGATTGTTCACGCCGGTCGACGTGACGGCAATCGGGTCGCCTTCTAACAGGATGGAGTAGTTTAGCCGATCCGCGATGCCAAGCCCGTTGTACGTGGCGACAAACGGAGTCACCGTGCCGCTGGTCGAATCGCTCCAGAAGTTGACTTCGGTCAACCGCATCGCCGCCGAGCCGACCGTGAACGAAGCGGCCGCGTTCGGAAAGGCATAGGTGACATTGCCGGCGTTCGCGCCATCGGGCGTGCCACGATCTACCATGCTCAGGCCCAGGGCGGCGTCGTCGCCCAGGTAGAAGCCAAACGAAGCAGCTTCGGCAAACGATGCGGAAACCAGCAACAACAGGGTGGCGAAAGCGAACGAGCGACTAGGCATGGCGAAAGCTCCGATTTGGCGATGAGCAAGATGAGCAAGAGCGAGTTGGTTGAGTTGAGTACGCATGATTAGGTTTCCTGTCGAAAAGTGCTTGAGGTTGTGTTCGTGAGGTTGTTGGTTGGCGGTTAGCCTTTAGCGGTTAGCTGTTAACGATCGAGATTCCTGTTCTCCTGCTTGCTCCTAGCTAGCGGCTAAGAGCTAACAGCTAAGGGCTATTTGCGAAGCCGACGTTTGGGGCCGGCCACGTTGCTCTTACGGCGGCTGTAGCGAGCCTGCGTGGCGTAGCGGGCTCGCGAGGACTGCTCTCGCTTGGGCGAAAGCGTGCGAATCGATTCTGTCTCGAACTCGTAGGCGTCGTCGGCGTATTGGGCGAGCAGCGAATGAGCGGTTTGATTGACCATGAGTCAGTCCTTGAAAATTAGTTGTCAGTGTTCGGAATTCGTCATTCGTCATTCAGCGACGTCGTCGCCTGGTCGCCAAACCAACCAAGGCCAGGCCCAGCAGCACTGCCGTGTTCGGCTCGGGAACCACTTGCGAAAGCACGTAGCCGTTCAGCACGGTCGTGTTGTTCGAAAACACCTGAACGATCTGTGTCGAGGCGTCGGCCGAGAAGATGCCGGTGAAGAACGGCGAGCTGCCTTGCGTCACGCTGGCCGTCGGAGCGCCGGTGTCGCCGTCGTCGAATTGAATCGTGCGAGTGCTGCAGCAGCCGCGATCGTCGGAGGCGAACACCTGAATCTGATAGATGCCGCCCACGGTCAGGCCGTTGAGCGTCAGCGTTTGCGACAACCCGCCGTAGTTGAAGCTGTCGAGCACCGCGTCGAAGCCGGCGTCGCCCGACGTTCCGGTGTACACGCCGACATCGCTGTAGATGCTGCCCGACGAGTAAGTATCAACCACGCTGCCGATGTCTTGAAAGTTGATCGTTCCCAGCACCGGGTGGCTAACCAACTGGGCGCCGTTATTGCCGAGGTTCACGGCCCGCAGAAAACTCAATTTGTCGTCGGTCGCAATTTGGCTGGGCGAGGTAATCACAGTGGGGCCGGCGAACCAGTTGATCGGAGCGGCGTTGGCCTGCTTGGCTGAAGAAGCGGCCAGCAACAGAACGACGGCCGTCTTGCAACCGACGCCACGGTGGCGACGCGAGACAAAACCGATTAAACCAAAACCCAGCAGCACCGCCGTGCTCGGTTCGGGAACGAACGAGTTGAAAGCAGAGAAGTGATTCGAGACCTCCGTGGGCGACAAGGCGTGCGAGTAGATCGCCAACTCGTCGACCCAGCCGTCGCCGAAGCGACCGGCGAGGTTGAAGTCCCAGCCCGTTGTCACGGTAATCGTGCTGCTGGCGGCGCGGGCGTTGGTCACCGAAGCGTTCGTGGCCACCGGGGCGCCGTCGAAGTACATGATGCCGGTATCGGTCGCGTCGTCGAAGGTCATGGCATAGTGATGCCAGTCGGTGATGTCGGCCGCCACATGCGTGCCGATGGCCGTGAACGCGCCGCCGCTGCTCACGTGGTAAGCCGACCAGCTCGTGCCGCCGTTCGGATGAATGATGAAGCCGTTCGCGCCGCGGGCCGAGGCCAACCAGCCCAGTTGATTCCAAGCGGCCGTGGCGCTCTTGGCCCACAACTCCACACTGAAGCTGGCCGTGATCGGCACACCCGTGGCTTGGCCGTAGTCGGCGCCATCGGCCGGATTGAAGCGAACAGCGTTTTGCGTTCCGAATCCGGCGCTCGGCTCTTGGAAGATCGGCGAACCGCTCGTTGTGTGGTTGGCCGCGCCAACCGAGTTGACCATCGTTCCCGAGCCGAGTCCGTCTTCCATCCGCCAATACGACGTTGGGTTGCTGTTGAGCACGGCGGCTTCGTAGCCCGACTGGCCGGCTTCGGCTTGCGTGGCGTGCGTGAAAACGGCGATCAGGGCCACCAGGCAAGCGATGCCGACGAGCGAGCGGCGAACGGCAACCTGCTTCGCGTCGCGGTTCGTTTCGGTCTGCTTCGCCACGTCGCGGCCTTCCGCGGCTTCGGTCTTCAGATGCGAGGTCCACCAGCCGCGGCCTACGGTCCAACGACGCTTCGAGCGATTGCGGCGGAGCGACAGGCCAACCAGGCCCAGGCCCAGCAGCAACGCGGTGCTCGGTTCGGGAACGACGGCTTCGAAGAATTGCACTTCGCCGATGCCCACGAATCCGCCGTCGCCGTAGTTGGACGTAATGTCGAAGGCCACGAAGCGGGCCGCGACGCCGGCGAAGTTGATCAGATCGGGCGTGTTGTAATTGTCGCCGCCCGGGGCCTGGGTGAACGTGTGGCCGGCCGAGAAGAGGGTCCAGCCCGTGTTGTTGAAGGCGCTGTTCGAGATGTCGAAGTTGCTGGCGTTTGGCTCGGTCGCGCCATCGTAGATGTAGATGTCGGCCGTTTGCACACCGCGATCGGTATTGCCGGCAGCGACGGTGGCATTGAAGTTGTAGAAAAGGGCTTCTTTCAGGAGATAGGTTTGGCCCAGGTCGACCTTCCACCAGCTTGTCGTGCCGCTGGCCAGCCAGTTGTCGAAGTTGCCGAAATCGTCGTCGCCTTGATGCCCGGTCGGGTCCAGGCCGGCGCCGTTCATGGCGGCTTCCGAAACGCGGCCGTTCGTTTGTTCGCTACGAGCGCTCGAAGTGATCGAACCATCGAAGCCGCCGAATCCGTCGTTGCCGATCGCGCCATCGAGCATGATGGCGTGGGCCGACGAGGCGAGCGAAAAGACCATGGCCACGGCCGCACACGCGGCGGTCATCTTGGCGACGCCGCGACGGCGACGAGCGACCAGACCGACCAAACCCACGCCCAGCAGCAGCGCGGTGCTCGGTTCGGGAACGGCATAGCCTTCGAAGAACACGATCTCAGAAAATCCGACGAAGCTGAGATCACCTTGCGTTGAGTTGATGTCGAACGCCAGGAAGCGAACGCTTAGATTGTTGAAGTCGATGATGTCCGGTGTGTTGTAGTTGTCGCCGCCTGGAGCAATCGTGAAGGCGTGACTCCCCGAGAAAAGCGTCCAGCCAGCGTTGTCGAACGTCAGGTTGTTGTTGTCGTTGTTGTTGGCGTTCGGCTCGCTGGCGCCGTCGAAGACATAGATGTCGGCCGTGCCAATGCCGCGGTCCGTGTTGCTGCCCACGGTCGTATTGAAATTGAAGAATTGTGCTTCGGCGAGATAGTAGCTCTGGCCCAGGTCGATGATGTACCAGTTGTCGGTCGGCGAACCGTTCGACATCCAGTTGAAGTTTTCGCCATTGGCCGTGCTGCCTACGTGGCCGGTCAAAGTCATGCCCGTGCCGTCGATCGCGTTTTCCGCCACGCGGCTGCCCGTACCGATGGTCGAGCGGGCCTTCACGGTGATCGAGCCATCAAAGCCATTCAGTCCGTCGTTGCCGATTGCACCGGGAAGGATGACCGCCTGAGCCGACGAAGCGAGCGAAAAGACCAAGGCCACGGCCACGCACGAAGCGGCCGCCTTGGCCACGCCGCGACGGCGACGAGCGATCAGGCCGACCAGGCCCAGGCCCAGCAAGAACGCAGTGCTCGGTTCGGGAACAGCGACCGTGATCACGTCGGCCCAGGTGGTGCCGACGCGAATGTTATCGATCAGGTACGTTTCACCACCCTCTTGAAAGGCGCGGCGGATGTTGAAGTTAGCGACGCTCGAAATGCCCGTGTCGCCGGCGTCGGTGGTGAACGTGTTTTGGATTTCGAAGATCGAGGTCGGGTTGATCACCACGTCGACGGCGTTGTAGTTGCCGCCGCCCTTCGTGATTCGCATCACGGCGAAGAACGTTTCGCCGGTGGTCGAGGTTACACCCGTGCTCGCATCGCCGCTCGTGTTGCCGCGGGCGTTGAACACGCCGCCGTTGTCGGCAACGCTGGCGTTCGGATTGCTCGACGGGTTATCGTCGAGTCCGATTTGCTGGAAGTCGGCGTCGCCGTTTTCCACCGACTGCTGGACGAGAAAGCTCAGGTAAGTCGTGCCAGTTTGCGAAGCGAACGGGCGGCTGGCGACGTTGTCGTCGATCGTGCCGTTGGGATAGGTGATCTGCATGGCGCGGTTGCCGCCTTGGATGTCGAACAAGCCGCCGGTGTAGCTCATCGAGGCGTTTTCAACCGTCCGCGTTCCGGCGCCGCCGGTGGCCCAATCGCCGGTCCAACCAAAGCCGTCGCTCAAGCCGGCAACCGGTGTGGTGGCCGCATACGTTTCAAAATCTTCGCGAGCCAACAGCGTGGCCGAAGCGGGCGACGCCGTGAGTCCGCAAACGAGCAGCACGGCCAGCGTGGCGGCGGTTTTGCGACGGCGACGAACGACCAAACCAACCAAACCGACACCCAGCAACAACGCGGTGCTCGGTTCGGGAATGGCGATGGCGCCCGACACGTCGAACAGGGCCGATGCTCCGTTGCTCAAACGCAAGGCGTCGAAGTTGGCGCCGCCCGTCCCGTAGGTGAACAGACCGACGCTCGTGATCGAAACGCCCAGGTCGGCCGAGCTGTTCGTGTAGTCGGCCGCCGGGAGCATGCCGATCGGGGCCGGATCGACCCAAACTTCCAGCGTGTCGTTCCCTGCACCCACCGACCAGCGGCCCAGGATCAAGTGCGTATCGCCAACGGTCAGTCCGGTTACCACATCGTTGGTCGTCGTGCCGTTGTAGCGAACGTCGAGCGTGTCGCCATCCAGGTCGATGTGCCAGTCATCGGGATCGTAGTTGTTCGGCGACGAGGGATTGTTGAACTGAATGCCGGAGTTGGCAGTCGACGCGTTGTTGCGGACCAAGGCGCTGAACCACACCGAACCCGAGAGCCCAGCTGCCAGGTCGCGATTGCTGCCGCGGAAGCCTGTGCCATTGTTGCCGCCAACAACGCCTGTACCCGTTTGCGTGATGTTGTAGCCACCGCCGGTGTAGCTCAGGTCGCCGGCCGACACACTAATCGTCGATGTGTTGGCGCCCGGATCACCCCAGTCGCCGCCGAAGCCCGTGCCGCCCGTACCAACGTCGCGGAGCAGGCCGGCCGTGTACGAAAAATCGTCGGCGATGAACGCCGCTTGAGCCGAAGCGGCGAAGCCCAGCAGAGCCGCGATGGCGATCACAATGCTCTTCACAGCGTTCAAGCCGGCGCTGCGTCGACGACGAACGACCAACCCGACCAGGCCCAGGCCGAGCAACGCGAAGCTCGTCGGTTCCGGAACCGGCACGGCCGTTTGGTTGTACGTGACCAGAAAGCCAACTTCCGAGGCAGTCAGGGCGGTCGTAAAGATCTGCAGTTCGTCGATCAAGCCAGTGTAGGGATGCAGGCCGCTACCGTTGCCCGAGCCGATGAGCATATTGCTGGGGGCGAAAGGTAGCGTGTCGGCGCCGAGACCGGTCGATTGATCCACGACGCCGTCGACGTACACGGTCAGGCTGCTCGTGCCGTCCTTGACGAACGCCACGTGATGCCAGGTGTTGTCACTCACGTTCGAGGCCGACGTGTTCTCTTCGCCACCCGCGCCGTGCCACCAGGAAACTTCGCCGCCGGCGGAGAACTGTTCGTCGACCGTGAGCAGGAAGCGGTTGTTATTACCGGTCAAGTACTGCGAAACGATCGCACCCGAGTTGCCGATCGTGCCGTCGTTCTGCATCCAGAACGAGATCGTGTACGACTGCGAAGCGACGCTGGTCGACAGGAACTGAGCACCCGAATTGATGTAGCCGCTGTCACCGGCGAACGAACCGGCTTCGCCGAATTGACCCGTCGCGAAGCCGAAGCTGGCGCCGGCCACTGTGCCGTTGGTTCCGCTCGTGCCCTGATCGAAGATCGTCGAGCCAGCGCCCGCACCGGACGCATCGGCCGAGTCGAACGTGTAGTGCAGCGCCGGAGTGATCAGGTCGGCATGTGCCTGGTCAGCCGGCAGGGCGAACATCGACACGGCCAGAGCGGCCGCGGCGAGCTTTGCAGCACGACGGCGACGAGCGGCGAAACCAACCAGGCCGAGGCCGAGCAGCAAAGCGGTCGAAGGTTCCGGAACCGGGAAAACTTGGGCCGTGATGAAGGCCAGGTCGTCGATCGCCAAACGGTCATCGCCAGGGCCGCCGACAAACTGGAAGTCGAGACCCGTGATCGATTCGCCGCCCGGAGCGACGAAGCTGAAGAACGTGTCGTCGTTGCTCGACGGGCCGGTGATCGTGTCGGTAATGAAGGCCGAACCGCCGCCGCTGAAGAAGGCCGTTACGGTCGTGGTCGAACTGGCGATCGAATCGCGGGAGAGAACCGTGACGCCGATCTGCGTGACCGCTTCGAACTCGGCGCCTCCGGTGATCGAATCGAACGTCATGCTGATGTCGTTACCGCCCGAACGAATCGCGGCTCGCGTATCGGAAATGACGTCGAGCGTGCCCATCGTTTGCACCGAGAGGGCGTCGGTCGAGATGTTGAGCGTCTTTGTGGCGCCGGTGCCGTAGCTGGCTTCGAGCGAGGTCGCCGTGAACGTGGCGCCCGAGCCGAAGTTGATAACGCCGCCGAAGTCGTTGGCGAAGCGATTGGATACCAGCGTGGTGAAGCCGGCCACGTCGGTCGTGAGTGTCGAGCCGAGCGGGTTGCCGCTGGCGTTCGTCGACACGTCGTTACTGCTCGCCGGATCGTAGGTTCCGACCGTCGTAACGGCCGTGGCATAAACCGGCGTAGCGATGCCAACGATCAGCAGTGCGATCAGCAAGCTGGCCGCTTTGCGACGGCGGAAGAGCAGGCCTAGGGAAGCCAGACCCAGCAGAGCGAAGGTCGAAGGTTCCGGCACGGTCGCGCTCAGTCCGAGTCCCAGGTTCCACTTCTCTTGTAGGTAGAATCGCACGTCGTTCAGTTCGTTCATGTTGGCCTGAATGCTCCCGTCGGTAAGGACTCGGTCGAAGACGATGATTTCGGCGATGTCGCCGCCAAAGTTGTGCGAAGCCAGCGTGCCGTTGAGCCGGCTGATCAAATGGGCCGTGACCGACTTGTCGGCTGTGAACTCGGCCGTGATCAACTGGGGAACGTCCATCGACCACTCTCCATTACCGGTGTCGGCCACGGCAGTTGTCGAAAGATCGTTGCCGCCGACCGCCCAGAAGGCCGTCGAGCCGCCGCCGCCGTTGAAGCTGAACGCGCCACCGGCGTTACGAGGATCGGGAGCCACATGGAAGCCGGCGTCGTAATTGCCCCAGACTTGGGCCAGGTCGGAAGTTTGTTGCACACCGGTGGTCGAACGGTAAACGGCGAACACGGTACGGGCGGTGTAAGTGGCCGAATCCGACAGGTAATCGCCGGTCCCGTCGAACGTGACCACTTGGTTGCCGTTGATCGTGTTCGTCAGGTTGGTCGGTTGCAGGCTGCCCGAGGCTTGGGAGATGTTGTTGCCATTGCCCGACTTGTCGACCCACGTGGCGACGCCACCGGGGAAGAAGTTGCCGCCGGCGAGGCCGTCGCCATCGACGTCGGCCCCGTCGAGCCACAGCACGTTGCCCGAGATCTGAGTCGGCGAGCTAAGTGTCGCGGCATGGGCCGATTCATTCGCGGCGACCAAGGTCAACAAGGCCGCCAGGGCGATTGCCTTGCGGCCGGCGCGGCGGCGGCGAGCCACCAGGCCAATCATGCCCAGGCCGAGCAAGGTCATGGTCGACGGTTCGGGAATCGCCAGGTAAGCGCCGTTGATGCCCCACTTCTTTTGCAGGTAGAAGCCCACGTCGTTCAGTTCCGAAGCGCTCAGGGCGCGATCGAAGACGATCAACTCGGCGATGTCGCCATTCCAGCGGCGGTCGCTGCCGCCCACCTGGGCGCCCACCTGGAACGTCGTGCCAAGGCCGGTTGTCGAGAAGGCCGTGCTGCCGTCGTCGAAGATGTTCACGCCGTCGATATCGATCGTTCGCGAAACGCCGACCTCTTGTGTTAGTGCCGAGAGGAACGGGCTCGACGTGCTCAACGTTTGCAGGATCGCCGGATCGACCGTGAACGAGCCGCTACGGTTGATCGCCAGCCGCAGGTCGGTTCCCTCCTGGCCCAGCGACAGAATCGTGC
>JAGQOS010000181.1 GCA_020427265.1 Planctomycetales bacterium | reverse complement strand
GAAGCCGAGGTTCATGATCATCCACGAAAGCGACGAGATCGCCTCGACGATGAAATTCGTGCGAAACGTCATGTCGCGCACGAGCGAGTTCCGCGCGAATGTGAGAAAGACCTTGCTGTAAGCGATTAAATTCGTCATGGGGCGATTATCTTAGCGGCCAGCGATGTGTTTCCTTCCGAAATGCATCCGGCGATGTGTTGTGTTGCGCCGACTCCCCGTGATGTCGCGCAGTCAATGTAAATCTGAAATCCGCACTCCGAAATCCAAAATCCTTCAGCCCCCGTATCCGCTGTAGCGGTGCAGGCCCCGGGCGTAGGCCACGCGGCAGAGGATCGCCAGGCCAACGACCCAGGCGACCTGCACGAGCAAGCCTTGCACAAGGTCGGGGCCTTGGATCTTTCCCAAAAACACGGCGGCCGGGAAATAGGCCAGGTACTGCAGCGGGATCATTTGCACGAACGAGGCGAACGGTTCGGGCAGCATGTCGAGCGGAAACATATGGCCGGAAAAAAAGAAGTTGAACAGCATGTATACGAACAGCAGCGACGACACTTCGAGAAACCAGAATCCGATCATGCCGATCGCCGCTTCGAGAAAGAATCCGAGCAGGAACGAGAGCACGAGCGAGAGCAGGTATGCGGCCAAGGTATAGCCGTCGGGAAAATACGAGCCGTCGGGCCGCTGGAAGTAGCTTCCGCACAAGATAAAGACCAACGCGAACGGGCCAATCGCCACGCCGTAGTACACCAGCTTGTGCGCGATGCGCGAAAGCAACAGGAACCCGACCATGTCGATCGGCTGGATGAGGAATTTCTTGATTTCACCTTCGCGAATCTGCCGGGCGATGCCCGAGGCGAGCCCGGGCATGCTGGAAAACGCGCGGCTGAGCATCGTGAGCAGGTAGTAGGCGATGAAGTTCTTCATCGAGTAGCCGGCGATCTCGCCCTGCGACGAGGCGGCGAAGATGGCCGTCCAGAGAAAGATCTGCGTGACAATCGGCAGGAACCGCATCAATGTGCCGAGCGCAAAGTCGCCGCGATAAACCAGCCGCTCTTCGAGGCAGATTCGCAGGATGGTCCAATGAGTGCGGGCTTGGGCGAGCATGTGGCTTTGGTGATGTCCGAGGCAGACGGCGGGCGAATTGGCGACACGCGCGTTCGCCTCATCTTAATCGATAAGTCGGGACATTGTAACGGCGTTCACTCGATGTATTCGCAACGCCGGTTAGTCGCGGTTGCTGGCCGTTGCGCGGCGGCGTTTGCGGTAGAGTTGGAACGAAGCCCAGAGGGAAATCGCTCCAATCATGTATTGCGTGAGCACGACCGAGCGCCAACCGGCATCCATCTTGTCGTCCCCGGTCAAGCTGAGCAGTTGGATGGTTGCGGTCATGAAAAGGAACAAGGCCAAGCCAAACAGCGGTCCTTCGATGATCGACTTTCGCCCGCGCTTCGCTAGCTCTGATTCCGTGGCGGCGCGCGGGGCTTCGTACGGGTTGTCGGGTGGTTGTGACATCGCGCGTCTCGCAGCGCGTGGTTAGGCTTGGTCGGACTCGCTCGCGGCAATCGCTTCCTCCTCGCCCGTGAGCGAAAATACTTCGGCGATTACTTCTTCGAGCGGCGGGTCTTCCACGCTCACGTCTTCGAGCGTATGGTCGGCGAGCACCGAGGCGAGGACGCGCGAGATGACCGGGCGGTCGACGCGCAGCTTGGCCTTGGGCTCCATGACTTCGATTACTTCACCGTAACGCGAGAGGTCGCTGGGCATGCGGTCGTTGGCGAATTGCAGCGTGAGAATCTTATGGCTGCTGAACCGATCGACGATGCCGCTGAGGCTGCCGTCGTAGATGATCTTGCCCAGTGCAATCACGACCACCCGCTTGCAGAGCGCGGCGATGTCCTTCATGTAATGGCTGGTGAGCAGGATTGTGATCCTCTGCTGCTGCTGGTAGTGCTTGAGGAATTTTTGGATGTTGTGCTGCGCGACCACATCGAGGCCGATCGTGGGCTCGTCGAGAAACAGCACTTCGGGCGAGTGCAACAGCGCGGCGATCAGCTCCATTTTCATCCGCTCGCCGAGCGAAAGTTCGCGCACCGGCTGGCCGAGCAGGCGGCGCACGTCGAGCAGGTCGGTCAGTTCGTCGCGCGTGGCGTCGAATTGCTGGGGATCGATGCGATAAATTTGCTGATGCAGGCGAAACGATTCCTGGGCCGGCAGATCCCACCAGAGCTGGTTCTTCTGCCCCATCACTAGCGCGAAGCGGCGGCGATAGGCGTTCTCGCGCTTCCACGGCACATGGCCCAGCACGCGCGCCGTGCCGCTGCTGGGCGTGATCACGCCGGAAAGCAGTTTGAGCGTGGTCGTTTTGCCAGCGCCGTTGGGTCCGAGAAAGGCGACGAATTCGCCTTCGTCGACCGTGAGGTCGATCGCCCGCACCGCATCGACCTGGCGATAATCGCGCCGGAACAAACCGCGCACCGAAGCGGCCAGCCCCTCCTTCTTCTGGTAGATGCGATACGATTTGCTGAGCTGCTCTATTTCGATGACCGGCATAACGGAGCATTATAGACGCGGCCCGGCGCAGCGGACAGGGGCGGGTGGAAAGTGACGAGTGACAAAAACCCCAATGGCGAATGGCGAGGAGGAATGGCAATCGCCCACGAAAGACAACCGGCCCGCGGCCGGTACGGCCGTGCGAAGATGCCACCCGAGGGCGGCGAATGTCACGGCTTTTCCGGATTTAGGGTCTTGATGTGAATTCACATTCACGTTATACTAAAGTATAGTGACTTGTGTTTATAATGCTGCCGAACAGCGGCGCGAAGTCACAAAGACACCAAGTGACAATCGAGCAATGGAGGTCGTTATCTCTCGCAGAGCTCGCCAAGGCGCAGAGGAAAAGGAACGTTGAGGAAATCACCCTAAACAAATTCGTCGTGTCCTTCGTGCTCTTCGTGGTTCCATCTGTTCTGAAATCCGAAATCTGAAATCTGAAATCTGAAATCTGACATCCGAAATCAATCTCCAATCTCCAGTCTCCAGTCTCCAGTCTCCAGTCTCCAGTCTCCAGTCTCATCTAAGGAGTTTCGCTAATGATCCGTACATCGAATGCGCCGGAGACGGCGCACGAACCAGACAGATTGAACCACGAAGAGCACGAAGGGCACGAAGAAGGAGTGCAGCAAGTGCAGGCAGAGGAGCAAGCAGCGACGGCCGTTGCGGAAGCGAAAGCGACAGCCGAGCCGGTGAGCGAGTGGCAGGCGCTTGATGTGGCGTGGGACAAGCTTTCGTCGCAGCAGAATATCGCCTTGGTCGCGCTATCGGGTGGGTGCACGAAGTCGGAGGCGGCGCAGATGGCCGGGGTGCATCGCAACACGCTCTATCGCTGGCTCCGCGACCCGGTGTTTTGTGTGGCCGTGCAAGACGTGCGCGGCGAGCTGCGTGACGCGGCCCGGATGCGGCTCGAATCGATGGCCGACAAGGCGGCGCTCTACGTCGAGCATGCGATGGGTCACGGCGACGGCCGCACCGCGCTCAACCTGCTGAAACTGCTCGGCATCTTCGATCGCGATTACGCGGCGAGTGTTTATGCCTCTCCCTCTACCTCGTCGATGTTTAACGGCAAGCCGCAGGCGACGGCGCGTCATGACCGTGAAACCAACCGCCTGGGCGGCAAGCAGCGTCCCAATCGCCTGGCCGAGTTTTTGGTGCGCGGACAGAAACGCTTCGAAACGGCCGCGCGGGCGATCGTCGGGTGCCTGCTGTTCTGCCTGGGCTTCGCCGCTGCGCCGGTGTTGATGTTGATGTTGATCGCCGCGCTGGCCCAGGTCGCGCTCGCCGCTGGCAAATCGAGTCAACGCCTGGTCACGCATATCTCGTTCGGCGACAAGCCGCAGGCGACGGCGGTTGGGGGAAAGGCGAGCACCGACGGCGGCGCGATGATGCGGAGAGGGACAGCCCCATTGTTGCTGCTCAAAGATCGGGAGAGTCCCTGGCGGCTAGCGGCTTGGCCGATCATCGATTGCAACTCGATTGGGCGGCTGACCCGGCGGATGCAACAATTCGCAGGCGTTTTCGTGCACCATTTTGCACTGTTGCGCCGCGCGGCTTGGAGTATGGCGGCGCCGGAACTTCGGCGCGCTCGATCGTAGTCGGCCCGACAGGCGTCGGGGCGACGTAGATCACAGCAATTTCAAAGAGCGAACACGACGACTGCGCTCGCGCTGCGCCGCAGCAGCAGGGATGCCAGAGTCGGGTGCCACTGGCCTGTGGCCCGTGCTGCTATGGGAAAGAGTTGATTTTGGCTTCACCGACTCATCGGCAGGCTTTTGTACAAGGGAGTGTAGCAATTGCACAGGCAAGATGCCCGTGGCACCCAAGGAACCCCGTCGCCTGCGGCTTGCCGTTAAACGAGCCGTTGAGCGAGCGGATCTATCGCTCAAAACGATGCGACGCTTTGGTTGGATGCGCTCCCAGTGCTGTCTTTCTTGGCGGGATTCGCTGTCTCGGTCGCGGCCGTCTTGGAGAAGTCGTTGCGCAAAGACGAGCGTGCTAGCGGTCGGAGCTGGTCGAGACGGCATAGATTGAGCCATTCTCGCCGGCCGCGACGACAGTCGGCGTGCCGAGAAATCCGACCGAATACAGGGCGCACGGAGCCACCTTTTGCTCCCAGGTCAAACGCCCGTTGGTCGTCCGCCAGATTCGCAGGTGGCAATCGTCGCCGACCGCGGCCAGCCGGGATCCGTCGTGCGAGAAGGTGGCCGCGTAGATGGGCGACTTCTTGGTTAAGTCGATCAGCACTGCAGCTTTGCCCGTCTCTAGGTTCCAGAGACGGACCGTTCCGTCCTGACCTGTCGAAGCCAACTGGCGCCCGTCGGGCGAGAACGCGCATCGATAAACATCGCTGGTGTGTCCTGGTAACACGGTGCACTGCCGGCTGGCCAGGTTCCAGAGTCGAATCGTCTTATCGCTGCTGCTGGTCGCCAGTTTTTGGCCGTCGGGAGAAAAAACCACACCGTAGACCTGACGCGAATGGCCAGTGAGCGAGGTGAGCAACTGCAGATCGACGACGCGCGAAATTCGGCATGCCGTGTCGCCGCCCTCGGTGCTGCCACCGGCGCTGGCCAACTGCTGGCCGTCGGGAGAAAACGCGACGCTGTAAACGGCGTCGTCGTGTCTTTTCGTGCGGACAACACACCGGCCCTCGCGCGTGTTCCATAGCGCAACGTAGCCATCGCCGCTACCGGTGGCGATCGATTGGCCATCGGGGCTCATTGCAACGGTATAAACGGCGGCATCATGGGGCAAAACGTGCAAAGCGATGCGCTGTTGTGTGTCCCAAAGTACCACGGTGTTATCGCCCGACGCCGTCGCCATTAGCCGTCCATCGTGCGACAGGGCGATTCGGTACACATATTCGTCGTGAGCTTCGTCGAACGAACGTGCGTGGAGCGGATGCTCGATAATCGAAGACGCTACGACCGCCAGGAAGGCGACGGCATTGACAAGCCGCGTGGGGCGCCACGTTACCAGCATGGTTGTACCTCGCTACTACGGCCGCGATGCGATCGGGCGAATACGGACATACACTTGGGTTCCTGGCTGCGGAACTTGCGACATATCGAATCGCACGGTCGGTTTCGGATCGTAGACGGGAAAGCGGTTGTCGGCGATGATGCCCCCCGGGCAGTCGCATGGGCACGCAATGCAACCGGTTCCCGACTTGTGGATCGCCCCGCTCCCGTGAAACACAAAATGTGGCGTCCAGGGTTTCTCGATCTGCCTTTCGCCAACCTGCACTCTCTCGGTGGCAAAATCCTGATAGGCCTTCTCCACCCAGGCGCCGGCTTCGGTTTTCCAGAAAACCGACAACACAACGGGGTCGCCCTGCAGGTAGTCTTTCGTCGTGGTTTCCGGCTTGAGGCCGCTGCGTTGCCGGCCATCCTGAATGCTGTAATGGACTCGCGGCCGGCAGCCAAGTTCGATCAATCCGTCGAACACGGTTTCCGTTTCCACATCGACCAGGAAGACGAAGTACCCGGCCATCTTGGCATCGCCTCCGGCCGCCGTCGCACAGCCTGCGAAAGCTTGGACTCGCTGCCCGAATTCGTTGATGCAGGGCTTGCCAGCGGGGAATTGCACTTTTGCCGACAGGATAACTTCGCCCTTGGTCCTGTCGACAACGATCTTGCCCGGCGCGGGCAGCAAGGCAGAGGATTCATCTTCCGCACGCAATGACGGCGCCGCCAGCGAAGTGAATACAACACACAGTACAAAGTAACAGATGGACCTGCGTTTCATAGGAGTTTCCCAGATTTCGAACAAAGGGTGTCGGATCAGCGAGCATCGTAGAATGGGCGTGACTCAGTAGGTAAGCACGGCCGTGTCGCTGCGAATGTTGGAAAACAAGCCAGCTCGAGTCGTCACCTGCGCGCCCTCCATCAGATCCGACTCCGCAACGCCCAAGGCCTTCATACAAATTGGGCAGACATGAACATCGACCCCGCGCTCGATCAGGTCCGCAAGTTGCTGTTTGATGGGCTCGTCTTGCTCAAAGGCGAAGTCGTCTGCTAGTGCATGGCTGGGGTTCTTCACTCCTCGGACGTTAAAGAACAGGACCACATGACGACCTTCGTCCAGGGAGAATCCCGCCAACTTCAGAGCCATGTCTACGGCCTGAGGATCTTCCGTGGCATCGCTCGTTACACTCAATAGCACCAAGGGCGCGACGTCGGATGCCGGGGGCGCGATGCTCGCAGAGGGAGCACGGCCACATCCCCCCGCCGAGATAAAAACAAATGCCAATAAAAACTCGATTCCGAAACTACGCATGGTTGCGCTCCTGGAAGCTTTTCAATGTCGCTAATTGGTCGCGCGACGACCACGGCGAATAACGAACAGACTGACAACCTAGACTTGTGAAGATACGGACACGCCGCGACAACTACGGCAATGCTCACGTAAAGCCTAGATGCAGAAGATCGCCTGTTGCCGGCAACGGACAAACGCAGGCGCTGGAATTGAGGGTTTGCAGTCTGTGCATGGGCAGCATCATAACAACTGGAGATCGCCGCGGCAAACCAGTGTAGCGGAACCCTTACCAGTCAGGGCGGCGCACCGCGCGCGTTGCCGGTGGCCTTGGGCCGTTTCAGCTGCGCGCCGAGATAGCTCGACCCGGTCGGCGCGCCCGGCGTTTCAGCGATGAGTGTCAATTGCGATCCATCCCAACTCCAAACGAGCCCGGTCATGCGCACATCGCTGGGTTGGACAACAACCAGTTGCCCGCCGCGCCACGCGTACTCGCCGCTCAACACGCCGCCCGATCCTAGCACAAACGCACCCTCGGGTGTTTGTGTGATGGTCGCAGGGCGCTGGAAGCCAGCCGGTAGATGCAGAGTCCAGGCGCCGGCGAGCGGCGGCGCCATCAGCGTTTTCAAGCGATTAGCGCGCATGCCCGCCAAATACGCCGCCACGACGAGCACAATCAACAGCATCGACCGCAAACTGAAACGCAGCCACGAACGTTGCGGTGTAGGCGGAGAGGGTTTCCCAAATTCGTTCGACACAGGGCCCGCTTTCCCTTTCTTTGGGCTCAGCGCCCAAGTTCATCGCGTCCTCGCGATTCCGCATACTTGTCCAGCCGCTCTTGCACACCTGGAATCAGACTCGCCGCATTTTGTTGATAAATTTTCTGCAGCACGTCGCCGGGCAACCCTACGCCGTAGATATTCCAAAACCCTTGCGGTGGAAACTCCTTCTCGGAATAAGGAAAATTTTCATCGCGCGTTTCCAGAAATCGCCAGTAGAGCGAAAGGCGCGCTTCGGGCCAAGGGCCGTCGGTTCCAAACAACACCCGGTCGGTGAATTTCAGAAGAAAATGTCTCGCCGTGTAGGGTTGCCGTCCAAGTTCGCCGATGCGCGAGGCGATGTCGAGATATAGATTCGGATACTTTTCCAGCCAACCGGCAACTGTCGACAAATCCTCGGCGTTGTTCGCCACATGCGCGCCGATGAAGATTGTTTGCGGGTGACTCTCGATCACCCGATTGCGCGCGCCGAGCAACGCGGCGCGGCTGGGAAAATCTTTCCCGTGAAAGCTCCAGTCGGGATGGCGCGAGAGTTCTTCCCAACGCTCGTTGGTTTCGTCGATGGGCAAAAAGAAGGCAGCCGGGTCGGCGGTATGAATCAGAATGGGCAAGCCAAGTTCGCCGCACGCTGTCCAGATCGGATTCCAACGCGGGTCATCGATCGCAATCAGCGAACCGTCGGGGTTGCGATAACCGAGGCCGAACTGTTTGAAAATCTTCACGCCGCTGGCGCCGGCGCGCTTGGCGTCGGCCAAAGCAATCGCCGTGCGGCGAGCAAAGTCCGGGCGATGGCAGTCCCAAGTGGCCGGGTCGTCTTCCTGGCCATCTCCGCGCCAGTCGATATTGGCGAAGATCACAAACCGATCGCGATGTTTCGTCCAAAGGTAATGTACATGGTCAGCAAAATCGTCGCCCAAGCGACCGTCCATGCTCACGCTCACGGCAATGTGGTTGCGATCCATGGCGGCGACATAATCGTCGAGCAATTGCGGGTCGTGATGCAGGCGATAACGCGGATGGGTATGGATGTCGACGACCGGAAACCGCGCGGCTTGCAGGTGATGCTCCGGAACTTTCAGCATCGGCCGAGGACGAAACCGGTCGAGCGCGAGCGGCCGGCCTTCGCGACCGTCGAGCACGGCGGCGGGCGGTTCTTCA